>JADFPY010000277.1 GCA_022562085.1 candidate division KSB1 bacterium
TTTCCATGCAAAACTCTAATTGGTGCAAAACTTGCCGGTCGTTTAGACATGGATTTCCTGTTCGATCTTCTTACTCACAATCAAAATATTGTGTCTATTTTTACTGGAATGGTGTTGGTTGTGCCGGCAGTTTACTGGCTTTTTTCATTGTTTCTTTCAGGTGGTGCGTTCTCAGTTTTGGTCAAAGGAGAAAAGTATTCCGCAGCGATGTTTTGGAATGGGGCAGCCACATATTTCGGGCGCTTTTTTAGAATCTTCCTTTGGAGTCTTCCGGTTTTAGGAATCCTATTCTGCATTCAGTTTATCGAAACAGGGTTAGAGAGGCTGATATTCGGCAAGGTCCCTTATCAAAACATTTCTTATTGGGGCGGGTGGGTTAAGTTTGGCTTGCGCACGTTGAGTATTTTATTATTTGGCCTTGTTTTAGATTATGCAAGGATTCACGCGGTTCTTACTGATGAAAAAAGAATGCGGGTTTCGGTGTGGCGAGGAATTAAATTTGCCTTTGGGAATATCGGTAGGACATTTGGTTTGACATTTATCCTGTTTTTAGCGGGAGCAGTTGTTCTCGTAATTTACAACCCAATCTCCAACGCTTTGGCTGCACCTAATGTGTTGGTTGTCATCGCTTTATTTCTACTTCAGCAGACTTATATGATGTTCCGCATGACCTTGCGCTTAACATTGTTTGCGAGTCAATTGAATTTATATAACAAGCTTTCTACGGAGAGTGAGGAAGTGACAGTGCCGGCTGCGGCAGAACCAGGCTTAGCTGGCGCAGTTTGAGGTTTCTTTAATAAAGTCTCTCATTGGAAGAAAAGAGAGATGTGCGTTTCGAACAGATCGTAACTCGCAAAATCCCGTTCCAAAGGTCGAGCTTTGGAACGCAATTGCAGAAGAAGTTTCACTTCCTGTATTCCGGTTTTGTCGAAGCAGAGCTTCTCGCCCAATTGCGTGGCCAAACCGGAGTTTGGGCACGACGTGTGAAACAGCGCTTCGAGAATTGAAGAGCAAGAGTAAGGGTGGGAATTGCCCAAAAAAATCAATCTTCTAGGTTTGCTTCAGGCGTTCGATCAATTTCGCGGCATCGTTCGGATAAATATGAAAATCGTTATAGCGCACAACCCCTTGCTTGTCTATGATAATTGTCCAGGGCGTTCCGCCGGTACGGTAGCTGGCCATAAGCTTGGACCGATGGCCGCGGGTGCCGCTCTGTCCAATGGGTATGTTTAACTTATACTTTTTGGCTACTTCTTTGGCCTGTTCAATGCCGTTGGAAGAAAAACCCTCAAAAGTAGTTTGCACGGCGACAATGGCAACGTCTTTATCATTTTTGTATTGTTTGATAACTTCTTTAAGAGTCGGAAAGCCATACTTGTGACATCCCGGACACCACGATTGGAAACAGTACAAGTAAATCACTTTGTCCTTAAAGTCGGCTACATCCAAAGATTTCTTATCCTCAGGTAATTGAAACCAAGCTGAAACTTCCCAGGAAGGCGCCTTTTGATTTAAGATTCCACGTGTGGGGTTAACGGCTTCTGTTTCTAATGATAATGCAAAAAGTATTGGGATGATAAAAAGCGCTTTGGTTTTCATTCAACAGTCCTCTCTTTTCTAATTCCAATAAGTTTTACCAAATATAACATGAAAATGGTGTTAAGGGGGTTAGTAAATCAGACCTAACTCGTCTTTGAGGTGTGAGTCGGACAGTCTGTTTTTTGACCAGTAATCTAACAAAATCGAATGCGTTTTGACTGCTCGCGTCGTCATCATTTTGGCACTTGGGCCATAGCCGCTCATTTGGCTTTCTTCCCATTCCATAATTCTATGAGGAAAATCCTTTTCAAATTTAATGGCAAGTTTTCTTTTGAGTTTCTTGTATGCAATTGTGTACACTAGCAGTTCGCCTGCGTCTGAGAGTTTGGCAGTTGCTGTTTCAACTTTCAATGGCGTGTGCCGCAAGCGAGCAAACTGCAAACCGGGAATTATTTCGATTTCACCGGTTGGCAAAGATTCCGGCGCCAGGCGAATTTTTGTCCAGACTTCGTCTTCCAAAAGTGCTGCGTCTAATTTAAAGTTTTGATCGCTTTCATTTTGAAAATAGGAGCGAAGTAATCCCTCGATTTTGCCGTTGCGATTGTTGAGCTGCATAAACGTCTGGCCGCACCACTCCTGGTTTGAAGAAGTCACTTTCAAAGTAGACTGTTTGTCGACTTCCACCGGCGTAAAAACCGAAGTCATCATTGAATAAGGATAAATTCCCGTATAAAATTTCTTGATTGAGTTTAATTTTAAAACGGAGGTACTATTCTTCGAATCGCCAAATTCATGTTTGACCTGCTTGTCTGTGAGAAAAGGCTCGGTGACAAAAATGAGTACCGCATCTCCTTTGCGGATTTCGCCGTAGCGTGCCTGGTCTAATTCATAGCGGGTGATTTCAGCTTTGCCGGCATACCAATATTTGTTAAACGCATCCCGATCCGTAGACGCAGCTTTGTTCTCCTTGCTGCCGGCTGATGAGCAGTTTGAGAAATTGAAAGTTAGAATAAGCAGGAAGATGAACTTCAGGGTATTAAGTAATTTCATTTCAATACTCCATTTTATTTTGTGGCCAAATGATTTTGATTAACGTGGTTTTATGAGTTCCATATAAATTTCAGGATTCTTTAAGTTTTGAAACCCGAATTGTCCATAGAGTCCGTGTGCGTCTTCTGTAAGAAGTGTCCAGTTTTTGATGCTCTGCAGTTCGGAGTGATTCATGATATTTTCCATTAGCCATTTTCCCAATCCCAACCCTCGATATTCTTTTAAAATGAAGACATCCGCTAAATGCGCAAGTCTGGAATAATCTGTAATAACCCTTGCAAACCCGATTTGAGACTCTTTCTTGAACACTCCAAAACAGAGTGAGTTTTCGATGCCTTTTTTTACGTCTTCAAAAGAGATTCCTTTTGCCCAGTAGGAGTTGGTTATGAAGTTGTGCACGACTTCATAATCTAATTTTGATTTGTCTGTGTTGATGAAGTAGCCGTTGTTTTCGAATTGTGTGGCCATTTTTTTAAAAACCTCTGATAGGTTCGAAACTTGTTAAAGATTTGAAGTCGTTAAGCCCGTTGCCGGTGCAGAGATGTATCAACGACACTTTTCATCTGCTCGACCTCCAGGAAGCCGCCCAAAAACTCATTGATTTGCGCAGCGATTTCTGCCGGCTTTTCAAGCGCTTCACTGTAATGCACATAAAGCACTTCAAAATTTGATCGTTCTGCCAGCCAGGCCTCAATTTGTGAAAGGTGCTTTTGAAAAAGCCCGGCAAGGGTTTCATCGCCAACCGCATCGGTTGGTTCTCCCCGCCGAATGAGCATTTGCTTTTGCGAGGCTAAAATTTCTGCCATTTTCCGGTGCATAAAGATGACCTTGTATTTGTAGTCCTGGGGTAACGGTTTCAGTAATTGCGAAATTATTTTAACGACCTTGCCCTGCGCGTCCGGCAGCCACTCTTGATCCTCTTCGAGTTGTTTTACTGCTTCAAATTCATAGTACCCTTTGGGATTGTCTTCGTCTGCCGTGCGCAGATTGTCGGTGAGAATTTCGATTCCGCCCGCTTCGAGCATTTTCATCATCATCGAGGTGCCGGAGCGAGGCAGCCCTGAAACAATTGTAATAAACTTTTCCATATTTGTCATATTTTAGGATTTTCCTGGTTTTTTTACAAGTCGTTGATTTTGTTCATCCCAGCGCCACAAATCTGTTTCGCCGTTCAAATGTACGCCACCCAGCCACGAGTCGATTTCTTGCAATTCTTCTTCGCCATTTAAAATTGCTTTGCCTTTTTCCGTCACTTTAAAAAAGGAGTTGGTAAACTCGTCATTTGATAAAGCCCGGTTTATTTCATTTACTCCTAGAATTATGATCAGCGGCGCTTTTAATTTACTGAGGCATTTTAAGTGATTCCAAAACTGGGCGTCTCCAAATCCGTAAACCGGCTCGAGTTCCCCGAACATTGGGAACAGGGGTTTGAATTCATCGATGCCGCCGTTGATTAAATCCAGAGCCACTTTTTCTACACGACCCAGACCATTTTTTAGTGCAGGGAAACGCACCAAATGTGCCAGAAGCCCTTCTTTTAGAAAAGATAGTTCCGAACAGTCTTTTTGCAGAAATGTTTCGATTGCAGTGGGAGTGGGGGAACAGTAAGCAGCCCAGGCCCCCTGGCCAAGTTCAAGCATATTTTGCGTGATGTTTTGACGTTGCTCAAACAGTGAAGCCAATTGGGAGGGGTTGAGCTGACCCAGTCCTTTAAAGTTCTCAATACCCGGAAAATCGTCGATGCAAATGAGCGAAAGCCCGGTTTGGTTTTCCTTCTGCTGTGAGAAAAAATTCAGCAGATAAATTAAATTGATTTGACAAAACAGGTCATGTTCAAACCACAAAACGACTTCTTCATGTTTCGAAAAAGTTCTTAAAACTTCTTCTAAATTTAAGAGCGATGCCTTGCACTCATCAACGGTTTGCTCATAGTCCCTGGCAAGATGCTTTGCCCGCAAATTAATCCAATCATCGAATGATAGACCCCCCGGGGTTGGACCCGCGACCAACGCTTCCCGCCAGGGCAGAAGCTCCCCGGGAAGGTCCGTTTCTTTCAAAATGTTTGCGGTTGCGTCGCCGTTTAGAATGTGCAGCATTTACTTTAGGATTACTAGACCAGTGATACTAATTAACGTTCAAAAACTAATTGGCATTTTGTTTGCCGGTATGCTGAATAGTCATTAAAGTCATTGCATAGTCATTTGGTCATTAAGCAATGACAATAAATGACTTAATGACAACTACTGACGCTCGAAACCAGGCTTTTGTCATTCATATCTGGTTTATTCCTATATGCATTATTATTTAGGAATCAAAGTGGAGTGCTAACCACACCGTTTTTTGTTTTTCGTCCGTCCACTCGAGGCGGTGCTTTTTATGTGCCGGAATCAGGAGATGATCGCCCGGCGTCAATTCAATGACTTCACTTTCGTTTTCAAAGCGGAGGCCGGCTTTGCCTTTGAGTAAAACAACCCACTCGTCCTTTTCTTGATCGTACCAGTCGTTTTCAGGAGTTGCTTGACCGGAGGAAAGAATCCGTTCTAGTTTAAAACGGTTGTTCTCAAGCAGGGTTTCAAAAATCTCCTCGGGAAACGATTCAGGGATGTTTGAGAAAAGGTTTTGTTTAATTGAGTTCATAGATTCACAAATCGGTAGTTGCACAACTATGGTCGCGTCTTTGCGAGGCGTTCCTTCGACTGGCTCAGGACAAGCTTTTGCCGAAGCAATCCCAAGCCTGTCTAATCTGTAGATTGCTTCGCTGAGAAACGCTCGCAAAGACAAATAGACATAGTAATTATTCTTTCTTATCTAATTTCAAAGCGACAGAATTTATGCAGTAGCGTTTGCCCGTTGGCCCGGGGCCGTCGTCAAAAATGTGGCCGAGGTGAGCATCACATGCTTGGCATAGGACTTCGGTTCTGCGCATGAAGTGGCTGTTATCTTCTTCGATGCTTACGCTTTCTTCATTCTTCGGCGCTGTAAAGCTCGGCCAACCGGACCCCGAATCGAACTTGTCGTCTGATTTGAACAACTCAGCGCCGCAGCAAACACATTTGAAAACGCCCTCGTCCTTGCAGTCGTTATATTCCCCGGAGAAGGCCCGCTCGGTCGCTTTTTGCCGGGTAACAGTATATTGATCCGGAGTAAGTTGCTGCTGCCATTCTTCTTCGGTTTTTGTGATTTTGGGTTTCATTCTTTTATCTCCTATAGAATTCCGAATGCCGACAACAAGTCATTTCAAACCAATACCACTTTCTCATGCCTCAACAGCCACTCCTTGCGCCAGATGCCGCCGCCAAAGCCGATGAGCGAGCCGTCGCTGCCGATCACCCGGTGGCACGGAATAATAATCGGAATTCGGTTTTGTCCGTTGGCCGCGCCCACTGCACGAGTCGCTTTTTTATTGCCAATTGCAGTGGCGATGTGCAAATAAGAAGTCGTCTGACCGAAGGGAATCTTCACAAGCTGCCGCCAAACGCTCTTTTGGAAATCCGTGCCCTGCGGATTTAAAGTTAAAGAAAAATTCTTAAGCTCACCAGAGAAATATTCATCAAGCTGCCCAAAGCATTCTTTTAAACAAGCAGGGACTTCTGAATGAGGGGCCGATTTTAAATCGGTAATCTCTAATTC
>JADFPY010000278.1 GCA_022562085.1 candidate division KSB1 bacterium
GTACCATTTAACAACCGGCGAATATTGGAACGGTGGGTGAAAATAATCAGGCAGCTTATCAAGATGCTGAATGTCAAAAGCGAAGTTGAAACGGATTTTCCGAACATGCGGTCAAATGTCAGCAAAACAAAAGGCAGGGATGAGGTCGCGATAATCGAACCCAGTGAAACATAGCGGGTGGTCAAAACCAGGGCCGCGAATATAATGAAGCAAATCAATGAAGCCCAGGGAAAAAGTGCGATGATCAATCCCGCTCCGGTTGCCACACCTTTGCCGCCTTTGAACTTCGCCAGGACTGTCCAGATATGGCCAATAACTGCGAAGGTGCCCGCGATAATTTGAACAAGTTCATAATCCAACATTAACGGGTCGACGCGAATTTTGGCAATCAGAAGCGTCGCCAGAACGCCCTTTAAAATATCTACCACCGCAACAAAGAGTCCTGCTTTCCAACCCAGGACTCGGAAAGCATTTGTGCCACCGGCGTTCTTGCTGCCATGCTCCCTGATGTCGATTCGTCGGGTCATTCTGCCCACGACGATACTGGTCGGGAAAGAGCCAACGAGATAAGCAAACAATATAATCAATACTAATGAAAACATGCTACTCTCCTAAAAATGCAACTCCTGTAGCCCCTGGCCCGGCGTGGGCACCCAAAGCAGGAGAAACGTGCACAATCATAATATCTTTCTTTTTAATTTCAAACTGCCTGGCGATCTGCTTAACAAGGTATTTGGCTTTTTCCGGCGCGTTTGCGTGTGCCACGCCGAATCTCAAATTCTTTTTTCCAGTCGCTTCACGGCAAACCAGTTGAAGCATTTTATTTAGAGCAGCAGCGCCGCCCATAGTCTTTGTAAGTGTTTGAATTTTGCCCTCAGCATCCAGAGTTAAAATTGGCTTCAAGTTAAACAACCTGGCCACAAGCCCTCTGGATTTACTCAACCGGCCGCCGCGAATTAAATACTTAACCGTAGCAAAACTTAGGAAAACCCTGACGCTTTTTGTCGCCCATTCCGCCCTTTTTACCACTTCTTCTATCTCGCACCCTTCTTCTATTGCCTTAGCTGTTTCAGCAACGATGAGGCCCAAACCGACAGTTGCGTTGCAGCTATCAATCAAGGAAACTTTGCTATTTGCCTCTGACTTTACCGCAGTTTGCGCTGCTTGAAAAGTCCCGCTCACAGCTCCTGCGAGATGCACCGAAACCGCGGAATCATAGTGCCCCCACAATTCTTTATATGTATTTTTAAAATCGCCCGGCGTGGGTTGGGAGGTTTTAGGGCTATGTTCAGACTCTTGCAGGATGCGATAGAACTCTTTGGGCGTAATAGTTATTTTATCAATATAACTTTCAGTGCCAAATGAAACTTGAATGGGCACCATTTGAATATTGTGGCGAATAATAAATTCGGGCGGTAAATCGCAGGATGAATCAGTCACCAGAGCAATCTTTGGTTCTTTTTTTTCTCCGTAAGCCTCCTGGTGCTGGTCTCGCATGTCATCAAATTTTCGTTTGCTCACGGCGCCGTAATTTCCGGCGGCTGTGAAAACTTTTTCGGGATCATTTGTGTGAACGTGGATGCGAACTTTCTCAGAAGACCCGGCCACAATCACGGAGTTTCCCAACTCGCTCAAATCACTGCGGAGTTTGCTGCGGTCGATTGACTCTCCGTCAACCAGACACTCTGTACAGAACTGGAAGATAATATCTTCCGGCGCATTTTCAACTTTCGCGCGGCGTGTTTTATTGCCACCTATGCCCACTGCTTTTTCAATCTTTCCTGACAGCATAAAATGATGGACGCCCTCAAGCATGTGCACAAATCCCTGCGCCCCGGCATCAACGACCCCGGCTTTTGCCAGCAGCTTCAGTTTTTTGGGAGTATTTTTCAGGGAAAGCTGGGCCTCGTTCAACCCTTTGTGGAACAGATCTTTGAAGTCCTCGGATAAATGGCTGTGTCTTTTTACTTTTTCTGCCCAATCGTGAATGACCGTGAGAATGGTCCCCTCTTTGGGTTCTGTGATAGCCTCGTAAGCGCCGCGTCCGGCCGTTTCAACTGCTTCACCAAAATGGCTCAGGGTCGCTTTGAATTTTCCCTCAAAACTCTCGGCCAGTCCCTGAAAGAACTGCGCTAAAATCGCTCCCGAGTTGCCCCGGGCTCCCATCAAGGCCGCATCTGCCAGACACTTGCTCATCCCGGAAATGCTCTCCTCCCGGCAGCTAATCGCACCCTCGGCGACACTTTGCATGGTCAAAGCCATGTTGGTGCCGGTATCGTTGTCCGGCACGGGAAAGACGTTAATCTTGTTGAGACTATCCTGCATTAAAATCACGCGTCTGGCGCCGGCAATCACACCTTGCTTAAGCCGTAGTCCATCGAGGTAGTCAATTTTCATAGAATCCTCAGGAAGAGCCGGGTTGGATAAAGTGATTCCAATGTAATCGGAATTGCACTAAAAAGCAAGTGAAAATATCCGCTAGGAAATTGGACATAGAACTACTTCTCTATGCTAAACTATTATAAATTCGCTTGCTTCTTACCTTGAATCGTCCTATGTTTCAACTCGAAAATTCATTACTAAAGAACAGACAATTTTAAGCTTAGGCGATGCAGATGAAAAACTTGTTTTATTCACTGATTATCCTTTTAAAATTCAGCAGCCCTGGCCTGGCACAAACGGCCGACGAGTTCAACACTAAAGGTATGGAGTTCTTTAAAGAAGGCAAAATCAATGAAGCAATTCAGGAGTTGCAAAACGCCATAAAACAGGACACTACCTTCGTCAAAGCTTATATTAATTTGGGCTACATTTATTATGCAAACCGCATCCTTGATTACGCCATCCCTTTATACAAAAAAGCGCTAACCTTCGAGCCCGAGAGCGCCCTGGCCCATAATAATTTAGGTGCGGCTTTGCTCGCCAACCGGAATTATGCCGAAGCGATAAACGAATACAGGTTGGCAATAAAATATGACTCTACCTACACGGAAGCCCACAACAACCTGGCCTTTGCATATTATTCGGTGGGGCTTCAGGATTTTGCAATCAAAGAAGCAGAGACAGCATTAAAATTGAACCCGGATTATGCACGGGCCTACAACAATTTAGGCCTGGCTTATGGCGCAAAAAGCATGTTTGATGAAGCGGAAGTGCACTTAAAGAAAGCTTTGGAGCTGGCGCCCAACTTCATCGACGCCATGAACAACCTTGGCATCGTCCTCAGATCCAAAAACATGTATCAAGAAAGTCTCGAAGTGCTGGCAAAAGCAGAAAAACTGGACAGCTTAAATATTGACACCTTTAATAATTTAGGCTTAACCCATTTGAGCAACGGGGAGATTCATAAAGCAATTGAGAATTTCAAAAAAGTCCTGAAAATCGTACCAAATTACGGGACTGCGCACAACAATCTGTCGTTTGCTTATTATGACATTTATAACTATGCAATGGCGATGCAACACGCTAAGGCAGCCGAACGGTTTGGTCTCAAAATTAACCCGGATTTTATAAAAGATTTGGAAAAAGCACTCGACCCTGATTATTTTAGAATGCGGCACATCCTGGTCAAAACCCAAGAAGAGGCTGGGAAAATTTTGCAGCAATTAAAACAAGATGGAGACTTTGCCGAGCTTGCTTTGAATCATTCTATTGATAAAAATACTGCATCACAGGGCGGAGATTTTGGTTATTTTAAAAAAGGGGACATGCAGCCGGAATTAGAACAAGTCGTTTTGAAATTAAAAAAGAATGAAACAAGTGAGGTTGTAAAAACGGCTTTAGGATTCCATATTTTTGAAAGGCTTAAGTAATCGAAGAGCCCTTCGACTGCGCTCAGGACAGGCTCCGGCGAAGAGCGCAATAGGGAAAACCGCTGCTCGTTTTCACTTACAACTCCGTGAACTTTTTAGTCAGTATTTTATAAAAATCTGCCTCCCCTTCTTTGCCATGCTTGCGAAATCCTTGTTCAAGAATAGCCGCTTTTTCAATAATTTCCCTCACGACCCATTCGTGCTGACTTTCATCTAACTCGTCGTTTTCAAGCAGTTTAAGCAGCGCCTGCACCCGGTAGCGATCGAGTCCCCATTGCCTCGACAATTGGTCTTTATGCCCGCCTCTTTTCATAATTAGCTTCCGGGGGATAAAGTGAAAAGGCAATTTCAAGGAGGCCCTCAGCCACAAATCGTAATCTTCACACGCCGGAAGCTTTTCATCGAAATAGCCGACCGATTCAAAAAATTCTCTTCGCATTAAAACGGACGACGGGCTAACAATGCAAAGAGGCAAACACTGTTCAAAAATCCAGCCTGAATATTTTCTGTGTTTATTTTTGGGGTTCACACGCACCCCTTTGCGAATCCAGATTTCGTCGGTGTAGCAAACCATCGCCTCCCGATTTGCCTTCAAAAAATCGATTTCAACCTGGAGTTTATTTTCGAGCCATAAATCATCGGAATCTAAAAAAGTGATGTACTCTCCCTGGGATTCGCTAATACCGCGGTTGCGTGCCGCGCTTGGGCCGGAATTTTCCTGGTAGACATACTTCAGGCGGTTACTTAATCCGGCCGCAAATTCTTTGGTTCCATCGGTAGAGCCATCGTCAACTAAAATCAGTTCGAAGTCTTGATACGTCTGGTTTAGGACGGACTCAACGGCTTCTTTTAAGAACGATAAGCGATTGTAGGTAGGAACAATGATGCTGGTTTCGATCATGTGCAAATGATATTCAATATTCGGGATTTAATCAAGAGCCAAGACTTAGTTTTCTCTTGACACCCAGCTGATTATTTAAGATATTTAATCATGCAAACAAAACAATTAGGCACAACTGATTTACACCTGACTCCAATCGGTCTTGGAACCTGGGCCATCGGAGGTGCCGGTTGGCAGTACGGCTGGGGAACACAGGATGAAAAAGAATCGATCGCGACCATTCACAAGGCGCTGGACCTGGGCATCAATTGGATCGACACCGCCCCGATTTATGGGCTTGGCCGGGCCGAAGAAGTTGTGGGAAAGGCGACTAAAGAGATGAGCAACCGCCCGCTGGTTGCCACAAAATGCGGCTTAGTCTGGGACAAAGAAAGAAACATTTACGGCAGGCTGAAACGAGAAAGTGTATGTGCCGAAGTGGAAGCCAGTCTGAAGCGGCTGCAAGTCGATGTGATTGATCTTTATCAAATTCACTGGCCGGATCCAAAAAACGATATCGAGGAAGCCTGGAGTACATTGGCAGATTTGGTCAAAGAGGGTAAAATTCGTTATGCGGCCGTCTGTAATTTTAACGTGAAACAAATTAAACGCATCGAACCTATCCACCCGGTTGCTTCAGTTCAACCTCCTTACAGCATGCTCGAACGCAGAATTGAAAACAATCTCCTACCCTATTGCGCTGAAAATAACATTGGCGTCATCCCTTACAGTCCTTTACAAAAGGGCATTTTAACGGATAAGTTCACAGCGAAGTGGGTGCAAAGCCTGCCGGAAGATGACCACCGGCGCGATGTGGACAAGCGCTTTCAAGAACCGCAATTGACTTCGAATTTGGCGTTTGTTGAGTCGTTAAAGAAGCTCACTCAAAAACACGGGAAGTCGGTCGCGCATGCCGCGATTGCCTGGACCCTTCGACGCCCTGAAGTCACGGCAGTCATCGTTGGAGCACGGCGGCCGGATCAAATCGAAGAAACAGTTGAGGCTGGTGATTGGGAGCTGCCGGCAGAAGATATTAGCTCTATCGAGGATTTGTTGGAAAAGCAAATTCGTATTTAAATTACCGGGGCTCAAAATTTTATTAAGCACCTTTGCTTAAGGAAACAATTATAGATTTAAGATCGTCTTTTTAGATTAAGTTAAGAATGAAGATAATCTGAGGAGTGACACTATGGAACTGGCAATTATTTTACTAATGTTTGCCTTTTTTCTAATTTTTTTCAAATTGCTTGCTCTGGTCTTCAAGGTAGGATTTTTTGTTTTAAGCATTCCTTTCCAAATAATCGGGGCTATCTTCTTAATGGTTCTGGTGATGATGCTTCTACCTTTTGTGGCCGTGGCTGGCCTTCTAACAGTCGTATTCGCTCCCCTGCTGGTGATAGGTCCATTCCTTCCTCTGTTATTGGTTTTGCTTGGGCTTTATCTGGTCGTCAAAAAATAAACTAGTGCAGCGTTTCCTAAACAACCGGGCAATATACAGTGTTAGCGTG
>JADFPY010000279.1 GCA_022562085.1 candidate division KSB1 bacterium
CTCAGGCTTTGAGTCAAGTAAAAATTTCAAAGTTGCTTGCTCGGCACGCATGTGATCGAACAAGGTATTGTCCAAATCAAAAAAAATGGTTTTTATGTCTTTTAAGCTCATTTTAAGAAAAGAAAGATAGATAATTTCGTTCAATAAAACAACGCCAAATTTAGGGACTATATGTCGAGTTAGCAAGAATCAGAAAAATGAACAATTTGTGAAAATCTTGCTTTTGATTCTGACTTTTATTAAATTGCAGCCTTTAAAAACTCAGAAAAATATTGAGGATTTTGGATGTCAGAAATTAAAAAAATTGCGATTATCCCAGGGGACGGAATCGGCATCGATGTGACACATGAAGCGATGAAAGTGCTGGAAGTTATTCAGAATACATACAATTTGCCACTCGATGTGAAGCACTTTGATTACGGCGCTGACAGATACTTAAAAGACGGCACTACTATGCCCGAAGACCAGGTCGAGGATTTTCGTAACAATTATGACGCAGTTTTTATTGGAGCGTTAGGCGACCCTCGGATACCGGATATGGCGCATGCACGCGATATTCTTCTTGGCCTGCGATTTAAGCTCGATCTATTTGTAAATTACCGCCCGGTTAAACTCACTGACGCCAGGCTTTGTCCCCTGAAAGACAAAACTGAAGAAGATATTGATTTTGTGGTTTTCCGGGAAAATACCGAGGGACTTTATGTCGGCATGGGCGGCATTTTCAAAAAAGGCACCCCGGACGAAATCGCCATCCAGGAAGATGTCAACACCCGGAAAGGTGTGGAGCGTATCATTCGCTACGCCTTTGAATTCGCCAAGCAAAAAGGGCGGCCAAAAGTGACTATGTCGGACAAGAGTAATGCCCTGCGCTTTGGGCATGACATTTGGCAGCGCACATTTGAGGAAGTCGGAGAAGAATATCCCGAAATAGAGAAAGAACATTTTTACGTAGATGCTTTGACCATGCAAATGATTAAACGGCCTGAGCAGTTCGAGGTCATTGTGACCTGCAATATGTTCGGCGATATTGTCACGGATTTGGGCGCACAATTACAAGGTGGCCTCGGTCTGGCCGCGTCCGGGAATATCAATCCTGACGGGACCTCAATGTTTGAACCTGTTCATGGCTCCGCCCCAAAGTACGCAGGGAAAAATATCGCCAATCCATTAGCAGCAATTCTGACACTTGGGCTGATGCTGGATTACTTAGGGTATTCTGCACAAAATAGTGTGGTGGAAAAAGCTGTGGAAGAAGCGATTCACTCAGGAAACGTAACAAAAGATTTGGGGGGAAATTTAGGAACCATAGAAACCGGGGATTTTATATGCGAAAAGATAAAGTCAGGTTTGTAGACTAATTATTATCATTCAACCTGACATTTAAATAGCAAACCTAAAATATTTTGTAAGACAGATCAGTATCCTCTGAGCTTTTCAATATTCCTTCTCTCTTTCTTTGTGGGCCTGCCTTTATATTTTCGTTTGCCTTCTTTATCCCAATCCTGAAGCAATTCGTACAGCTCCTTGGATTCTTCGGGAATTTCGGGAATGTTTTCATGATACACCAGCTTTGCATCTTTGTTGGAAATGTTTTTGTGCACGATTTCCAGAACGTCAAATGTATGGTATTTGCTTTTCCGTTTGATGGTAATTTTATCACCAACCTTAATCATTCGAGCCGGCTTAGATTTCTGAGCATTGACTTTAACTTTTCCATCATCGCAAGCGCGCGTCGCCAAAGCACGGGTTTTAAAAAGCCGGCTGATCTTAAGCCATTTATCCAAACGAATGGGCTTGCTCTCTCTGGGATCCTGGGTTGGCATAGAATAAATTACCCGTTCCAAGAGAAAGAATCAAGAACTAATTGTTAGATTTAACGAAAGGCAGGAAAGGGTTGATGAAGCAGCTCTTTGCAACTACTGCCTGATTCTGGCATAAAGCGTCTTCGGCGTAATGCCCAGCATTCTGGCAGCTCTCGACTTATTGCCCATAGTTAGCCTTAAGGCTTTCTTAATGTGCTCATCCACCATGTCATCCAGAGTCGGATATTTAGAATTGGCAATATCCGAAAAGTCCAATTGGTGCAAATGCTTCTGCCGAATCAAAGCATCGGGACAGGTCAACAATAGAGACTCAATAATAATATTTAGTTCGTCATAATTTAAAGGCCAATTGTATTCAAGCAAGGGTTCATAAAGTTCTTCTGCAATTGCTTCGGGTTTTGCATAGATTTCTTTTTTCTTTTTTTCAAAAACCAAATCGATGATTTCTCTAAGATCATGTTTACGCAGCCTTAGTGGTTCAATGCGGAATTCTAATTTTTCCATGTGTTCAAGCAGTTTTGCAAATTCAGGATTATTACCATTTTTATTTTCATCCGGTTTCGAGATTGATGCAATTAGCCGGAAACGGGGAAGCTGACGACCATTAAGGTTGTCTTCGTTAGAATCTTCCAATATCTTGAGCAAATAGGCTTGTTCATCTTTTCCGAGGCGCTCAATGCCTTCTAAATACAAGGTATCTCCGTTTTGCAGATTATATGGAATGATATTCTTTAAAGAGTCATTGCAAACCTTCTCAAAAAAAAGCTTGCCGTCAATCTCTGCGTTAATAAGCTTTGCCAGCATGTAAGGTCGCGTGCCATCTTCGCCACGGATTAATATAGGTGCCGGGTTTTTGTCCGTGTCTTGGGTCGAAATACGTTCGCGAATTTCATCTAGGTCAATCTTCAACAACCTTCGGTAAAACTTAGCTTGGTCACGATCGAATTTCTGATAATTTTCAAGTTTTCGCAACGTCCGGTTAAATTCAAGGGCGCCATTGATGGTAAGCTTCAGGTCAACCATATCAATCGGCTTGCCATGATATTGAAATACGCCCATTTCGAGAAAATCGTGCTTTAGTACAATATCTTGTCCGGAAATGATAATCATAGGCACGCTTGGATTCGACTTTAATAGCTTATCTACCATTGTAAATGGATCAACGCTAAGACCTGGCATATTGACGTCCAGAATCGTTGCATTTAACCGCCACAAATTTGATTCAAATTTTTCTAAAACTTCATTCCAATTTCGCGCAATTAGTAATTCATGATCTTTCTGAAGAAGGCGAACCATAAAGTCTAAAAAAGATTGTTCGTCATCGGCGATGAGCAACGTTGTCATAATTTTTGAATTTCCTTTTTAGGACATTGGATTGGTTAGTTTTATATAGAAGTGATTTAAAGGGAAGTTAATTTAAGAATATTTCCATAAAATGCCAGTGTTATTAACAAATTGTAATGAATAAAAATGAATATATCAGTAACTAGAAGCCATAATTCAGGGATGCAATGCCTTCAAAACAATCTTCTATATTCGGCTCAATTGGGCTTGGATACATTTCTCTTGAGATTATACATTTGAAATCATCTACCTTAAAAAATGATAACAATATGAACTAATCGTTTTGAAATTAAGCTTAAAATGAAATTAAGCTTAAAACACTTGTTTTTGTAATAAATTAATATCGACCAAGTGTCTCAAACGGGACATCATGAGTGAGACACTTTTAAATTTGAACTGGGTATACTTACCTTTTGTAACAGTGTAAGTACTTATTAAATAAAAGGTTTAAATAGGTTTTATTGTTCTTGGCATACTTGTTGCAGATCCCATTCAACAGGCATGTACCTCATGGATGAAACATTAGTTAAAAGGAAGGTGATAGTATGAAAAAGCTCACATATATTTTAATCTTAACTTTGGTTTTTGTACTATTCAGTACAGTATCGGCCCAAACACCCAGTGTGTTCTGGATCGAATCATTCAGCCCGGGCAGTTCGGACCTCAGTGATCCTAAAATAAACAAGGCTGCTTTAGCCATGTTGGATGAACTTATGCAAGATGAACAAATTCAGGTAACATTTTTGGGTGCTGCCGATAGCAAATCATGGAAAATGAATGGCGAATATGTACACCAGGATATTTCTGAAGCCTGGAATGATGCAAAGAGCCTTGGCCGAGCCCGCGCGTTAAGAGCACGGTATGGAAGAGGAGACGTTGGAGTCACTCATGAAAGTATCGCGGGAGTCAAAGTTATTTGGGCCAAAAAGGAAAACTATATTACAAAATTAGACCAACTCGAAAAAGAGAACAAACATTTGAAGGATGAAATTGCTGAAGTGAAAACTGCTCTAAAGGGTCTGACCCATGAACCCGGAACCAATGGTAAAAATGGGCATCCTACATCCGATTCTAATATAAACGTGAGCCTGCAGGCCGGTTTATGGACTTGGCAGACGGGTTCCAGCGGCGGCATTTTATCTCCTTATCTGGCCTCAAGTCTCACAATAGGCAGAGCCTCGTTTCATATTCGAGGAGGTGTAACTCCCTGGCACGCTTCGACAAGCCAGGGCAATAAGTCTGAGTCATTTATTTACTTCGGGGCAAGATACTTTAAATCAGAAAATCTTGGATTTACCCTCGGTGTCTATCGCGGCTGGGAGTTTTTCACCGCAACTGACGATTGGTTATTCAAAACCACAGGCGTTTCAGCGGGAATTGTAGTGAATAAAGGATTTATTGAATTAAATCCTGCCATTACATTTTCCAATCTCAGCTCGTTGGATTATGACTCTAAGTGGCGCTTCGGTGTTACTTTTGGAGTGGGACTAAACATCAAAAATATTTTAAGTAAATAAAAGGTTTGGTGAGTTAGACATGATAAATTTATGTCAAAAACTAACGCGTATGGGGAGAGTAGGAATAAATATATGCTTCTTGTTTGCTTTAATGGCCATTGCATGTAGTAAAGCTCAAATGCCAACTTCGAATGAACAAGAAGGTGAATTGGTCATCACTGTGAATGAGGATTCAGCTTTAATCACAGTTAAAGATTTACATGAAACCTTGATTGCAGAGACTAATGAGCGGTATTCATCGCACACATTGGTAGCCGGACACTATTTGGTTTTCGGGGAAAAAGAAGGAAAACAGCCATTCAGTGAGCTTGTTGAAGTGATTTCAGGCAAGGAGACAGTGGTTCAGATTGAATTATCATCTCCGCCTGCAGATGCTCCGAGTCTCAGCTTCTCAGTGGCTTCCGATACCGTAGAGTACGGAGAAGCTGTGCTTATTGAGTGGCAATCAAACGGGTTTCAGGTGATCATTGATCAAGGAGTCGGTACCCGGGGGCCGGCTGGTTCAGAAGAAGTTATTTTTGCAAATCCCGGAAATAAAGTATTCACAGCCACGGCTTACGGTCAAGATAATCTTCTGACTATTAAACAAGACTCCATCCTTGTTAAAGAAGCTCCGGCTCCAATTCTACCGGTTATTATGCTTTCCACGACAAGTCTGGTCACAGTAAATGCCTTGGCAAAGATAACCTGGTTTTCACAAAACGCCGACTACCTGGTGGTTGATTATGTTGACAATCCGGATTCACAAGGAAGTAAAGAAATCACCTTTTCAACTCCCGGTTTGCGGATTGTTACCGCCACTGCTTACAATCAGGCGGGATATGTTTCCGCTACGGACACAATTGAGGTCGTTGAACCACAGGTGACCTCGGTTGACGACATAATTATTTCAGCGGAAAGCGGTGTGCGGGCTGACAAAGGCGAATCCGGAATGGTTAAAAAGGATGCTGGAGTCTTTGACATAGAAGCTTCCGGTAAATATCAAATTGTCACAGAAGTTTGGTATAACAGCGGCGATTCACAGCTCAACGAAAGTTTTTATCTGCAGGTTCGGGATCACTCTGACAATCTCTTCTTACCCGAAAACAGTAACAGTGGTATTTACAAAGTCGTTCCGGATGATCCGGGCACACCTCACGCAGCTTCTCGTGAAAGTGGTGTTTTTGACTTGTCTCGTGGAACTCACGCTATTGATATTTTACACTATGCGAAAATATCTAACTATTATCCGCAACTTCTGAATGGACCCATTACAGGGCCTGAAAGTGTAAAAATTTTGGGTTTCAGGTTAGTTTATTTAGGCAACTAAACTCTTCCCCATAGGATCCTCCAAATCCGATCGCCGCTGTCCGTACCGCCTTAAGGAAAAGGTTCAGGCAGCGGCTTTTTTTATTGCAACTTTAAAATATCACATTTCGTTAAAGCCAAAAAGTTTGGTAATGTGACTCTTCATTTCGTGGGGGAATGACTTCTTCTCGTTCGTTATTTTTTGAACCGCAACCT
>JADFPY010000280.1 GCA_022562085.1 candidate division KSB1 bacterium
ACTTATTTACTTAAAATGTTGTGTAAATTTATAATGCGGAAATTCTATTTTTAGGAGTGCAAACATCGGCGAAGCGTATTTTTGCAAGGCTATGACAAAGGTAAAAATACGTCCTTCGGACTGATTTTTACACTCCTGTCTTGAACTCCTGAAAAAATGGGGGACATTCAGTTAATTTAAATAGACACTTGATTTTAGCAACCAATACTTTTAATTTAAATGAATTTCCAATTTAAGTCTAACAGGTCATATAAATAAATAAATAATAACCATGCGCTTCTCCGACTGGCTTACTTTTGACGATATTGCAGAACAAGTACCGAAAGAACCCGGGCTCTTCCAAATTAAAACCCGTGAAGGGTTGTTATCTTATCCCCGGGGCAAAAGCGCCATGTTTTATTACGGCTATTCCGAAGATTTAAATTACGGCTTGCAGAAGTTCAGCCGGGATATTTTGCCGCCTTTGAAAATGACGGCTGAAACCCTCTTTGCCCGCTGGATGGCGGCTGAAGATTTTGAAATTCGATTTAAAAATCAGTTAGACTTATTTCGCTCAAATTTCGGCTCATTTCCTCTCGGCAATGAAATGCTCTTACAGCAAGAAACCGGCGAACACGCCGATCCTGAAAATTAACTTCCAGCTTATATAATTGCGTACAACCACATGAAGAGGCAGGGGCACCTTTTAACTCTGTTGGCGGCGTTGGCTTTTGCGGCACTTTTGTGGGCATCTTCAGCGTACGCTTTTCAAAATCCAACAAAAGGCAGCGAAAACGAAAATTCTCAAGCAGATGAAGAAGATAAAAAAAATATTTTAGAACGAACTGTGAGAAGTGTCCTGGCGCCCCGCCAGGCTCAGATTTTCGGCAGACCTTACACGTATTATTTCTTTCCGATTGCTTTCTATCACTTCGAAACCGGCCTAAACCTGGGTTTTAACACGCACTGGTTTTCGCCAAAAAGAGATGCATTTCTTTACCGGCTGCGCCTGCAGGTTATTGCTTCATTAAAAAATAATCACAAACATAATTTTGTTTTTGAATATCCGCAATTGGCAGATTCAAAGTTTGGATTTATCCTGAGAGGAGAGTGGGAGCGCGCCTTGCAGACGCATTATTTTGGCCTTGGCAACAGCAGTCTAAATGACAGGGAACTCACGGCCTCCGGCAATGAGAATTTTATTCATAAAGATTTTTATGTTTATACTCTGAAAAGGCCGCGCTTGAAACTTTTCCTTACCTACCACATTTTTCCCGATATTGTTTTCGGATTTGGGGGTGGATTTCAATCGGCTGACCCGCAACCGCGGGATAACCCAGGCGAGTCTTTTCTTGCCGTGGATCGCCCTTTCGGCTATCTCGGCGGCTCGGGAAAACATCTTGCTTTTAAAATTAATTGGGATACCCGAAGCAACCGGGTTTTTCCCCTGGCTGGATTTCATACCGAACTTTCATTTGAGCCAAACTGGGCTTCGGTGAATGTGGAAAGGCAGACTCCGAACGGCCTCCAAAAACAATCGCAAAACGTGACTTTTTCACGTTACACTTTTTCTGATGCACGTTTCCTGCCAATTAAATCCAAGCGGTTGATCCTTGCCAACCGAATTGCATTTGAAGCAATTTCCGGGGCTGCACCTTATTATGAGTTTGGTCAATTTTCCGGACAGAGGAATACCCGGGCGCTTGGTGGAAGCCAGTCTCTTCGCGGATTTAGAAGCCGGCGTTTTCAGGATAAAATTAAGCTGATTACGCTGACCGAGCTGCGGTTTAACTACCGGCCAATCAATCTGATGTCAGAGTCTTTCGGGATGATTTTTATGGCATTTTTTGACAGCGGCCGGGTCTGGGAAAAATGGTCGGATCTTGCCTTCAATGATTTTCATTCTACATTTGGGTTCGGTATCTGGCTGAACTGGGATAATAATCTCATTATTCGCTTGGATGTCGGCCATTCCAGGGAAGAAACTTTCTTTCCGTTCCTGCGACTTAATACTGCATTTTGACTGGATGCTGGATGCTGGATGCTGCAAAAAAAGCTCTTGCTTTTTATGGTGAACATTAGTATACTCTTGCATGCAGGAGAACTTATTTACACCCTCTCTGCCGTTGATCAAAGGTCGTGCCGCCACGCACAATCCTGTCAATCGGTTTGAGCCTTTATTGCTTGAAGCGGATCCTGATTGGTTGGAGCAGGAACCCGAGCGAGAAATAATAACCCAGTTTTTTCGGGATCATACCCGGGATATTTTATCTAAAAATGACAGCCCGGACATCCCTTTTACTTACAGCCTAAATCCCTACCGTGGCTGCGAACATGGCTGCATTTACTGTTATGCCCGTCCAACTCATGAGTATCTCGGTTTTTCATCGGGAGTGGATTTTGAGACCAAAATTTTGGTCAAACCAGATGCACCAAAATTACTTGAAAAGAGATTTAAATCGCGCAGTTGGGTGCCGCAGGTGATCGCTTTTTCAGGAAATACCGATTGCTACCAACCCGTCGAAAAACGGCTGAAACTGACCCGAAAATGTCTTGAAGTGTTTTTGAAGTTTCGCAACCCGGTGGGAATTATCACAAAAAACGCACTAATTCTCCGCGACCTCGATATTTTACAAGAATTGGCTGAATATGATTTGGTCGCGACCACCCTTTCAGTTACCACACTGGACAATGCTTTATCCCGCAAAATGGAGCCGAGAACTTCGGCGCCGCTAAAAAGGCTCGAAGCGTTAGAAAAACTCGCGGCAGCGGGAATCCCGACCGGCGTCAATGTCGCGCCGGTGATCCCCGGCTTGACAGAACACGAAATGCCGGAAATTTTGAAGGAAGCAGCTAAACGTGGCGTCAAAAGCGCTGCTTATATCTTGCTGCGATTGCCTTATGCTGTAAAGGAGCTGTTCCAGGGGTGGGCAGAAAAACATTTTCCGGATCGTGCCAATAAAATGCTGCACTTTGTTCAAGAAACGCGCGCCGGACGTTTAAACGATCCCTGCTTTGGCAGCCGGATGCGGGGAGAAGGCGTGCGGGCAGATACAATTGAGAGATTGTTTGGAGTGAGCTGTCGAAAATACGGTTTGAATCGGGAGCGATTCAGCAGCCTCACTACGGAGCATTTCCGCCGGACTGAAATGGCACAGGAGGAATTGTTTTAGTGCTTTGTGATTCGGGAACCCTGCAGGAGCAAGGTACCGAACTTTATTAGGTTAAAAACTAGCCGCAGTCGAGTACCTTAGACGCTATCCACAAGCCGGCAACACAAAAAGCGAGGAAACATACGGCTGCAGAATATCTTTCCGTTCCATTATAACGCCCTCTAAGATAGGTATTATCGTCATACGCTTTCCCTCCTTATTAGAATTAGACGTTGGAAATACAACTGTGCGCTGATGTCCATCATTTTCAAAAAATATAAACATTTAAGCCTAAAGTTGTTCAAACTTACCATCCAACATTACTTTAAACCTGTTGAATTTGTTTTTGTCTCTACGAACTAACAAAAGCATTTCAGTCGCCGCGTTGGCCAAATCGACCGCGACTATTTTTCCATCATAAAACTCTCTGATGGTTCTTACGGGAGTATGCGCAACAATATGAACGTTACTTTTAAAATTTTTGAGCACTTTTTTTAGGTCTTTTGCCAACGTATCACTGCCGACGTAGGCCCGGTACCAAAAAACACTGTTGCTTGAGTAAAAAAAAGCCAGTCTTTTGTAAAATTGCAGCGAATCAACCAGGGCGGTTGGAATGGAGTCTTGTACCAAATAGTTGAAGACCTCTTCCTGCAAAAACGTTTTCAATGAATCATTAAATGCCTGGATTGAAATGGCATTGTAATCAGGCGTTATCCCGCCATGAGCAAATAAGGCTTTATTAATTTTGAGAATGCCGGGTTTTTGTGCCAGCCATTTTCCCAAAATCGAGTGGCGCGGACTGTACATTTCTGAATAGCTGATATTGTACATATCGGCAATAAGCTTTTCTTTCACGGATAAGTAACGAAGATCGTTGCCAAAAGTCATAATCTCATGGTTGCCCAATACAACATGAACCTGGCCGCCTTGTTCTTTTGCCTGTCGCTCCAGTTTGTAAAGGAACCACACCGTTCTGGTAACATCTTGCCCACGATCGAAGATATCCCCTAACGCAACCAGGTGCTTTTGATTTGCGATCCAATTTAGATTTGAATCGATAACCCATGCATTTTGCAGCAGCTTGATTAAGATGTCGAACCGGCCGTGAATATCACCCAATACATATATTGAATCAATGTTCGTAAACACACTTTCATTTTTTGTTTCTTTCTTATTTAGTTCGATAATGGTTTCATGCCGATCGGCTTGGCTGGAAAAATTGCCATATTGCAGGGCTAAAACGGATTCTTCAATGGCATCAAATGCAGCCCGGTGTGATCGGGCAGACTCTGTAATAACATCATAAAGCTGAATTCCATTTTTGAATACTTTAAGAAATCCTGAGTCCTCTTCAGTGGTTATCCAGTTTACTTCTATCTGATTCTCATGTTCGCGCACCCATAATCCATATTCGCCATTAAATTTGAATTTTGTCGATTGGGGTTTTTGAACTTCTGAGGTTGTTGATTCAAAGTAGCTATTTTGAAGATAGGCTGATGCGGGAGCAGAAAAAAAATAAAGCCCAATTAGGACAGGAATCCGAAAGGGGAGTACAAATTGACTAACCCTCTGTTTTTTTCTGATAAGAGATTTCACCATTAAGTTAAGATTAAAATGTTTTGATTTTACCGGAGTCCACTTGTTTTAAGAGTTTTTTGATCCGATTAAAAACGCCGTTAATTTCAGATTCAGTGAGGCCAAATTGCACGATATCATTGGTGACCCGCACGCCTTTTTTTGCGTTAAGGGATTCACTCGCCGGGACCGAAATGAGTTGTCCTTGCTGAATTTGAAACTGGGCGACAACGCCGAGGGTTTTTTCCAGATCACCTTTTTGAATTTTTCTAAGCCGCCCAATTGTTTTCTCCGGAAGGCTTTTGACCCGGATTTTTCGCCATTTAAACCCTCGGTCGCTTTCCAAGTTCCCAAAAGCAAACCCATTATCTACGGCGAATACCCGGGGATTCGCAGAATCTTTGGAAATTAAGAAATTCCCTTCATTGGAGTCATTGTGCTTAATAATGTAAGATAAAATGTTCATGTTTCCCAAATGTCTAGCGTAAGTGGTGTCAGATTTAAATCTTTTCTTATCATAAATTTTTTTAGAAGTGACTTCTTCTAACCAATATTGAAGGCAGAAGAATACACACCTGGTGTTTTTGAATGTCGGCTTAACGTCCGGTTCAATCTCCTGATACTGGTCCAGGGGCAAACTTCGGCCTACGGTTGGGGGAACAACGTATTCATCCACTTCAAGAAATAATTTCTGCAACTCATACGCAGCGATTTCATAGCGCGGCTGATTGTTTACCGCCCAGCCACCCCTTTCCGCTCTTTTCCATTTCACCTGAATTGGAATACCATCGGACCATCTTAGAATCGCTCGCTTAGTAAGATCCCCCTCGAATCGCGAACCCCGAATCCTGAAAATCTCGAAGGGTTCTCGTTTGAGTTTTTGCTCGAGTTCCTGGATTGGATGTAAAATGTTGCTGTCCTGAGCAAGGGCCGGGAAGACAAGAAAAAGTAAAATGCTCCAGTAGAGAATTGTTTTTAGACTGTTTCTGATTCTATCCATGAAGCGCTCCGTGTGAAATGGCTGTTCTAAAAATTGCACAACTGTTAAAGAGAACGTAGAAGTTTTCCATAAGAATATTGTTTTTGGCAGGATTGTAATGAGCTAAGTTTGATAAATCATAGAGCTTAGGTCATTATCGCTTGTTTAAATATACACAAAGTGTTGCGGATTGTCAAGAAAATTGCTTGAATTTTTTTTGGGGACATGGCCAAATGTCAAGTATCGCAATTTCAATAAATTAGGTTAAAAAAAATCCCTCTGAGCGTTCAAGGGATTTTTAAATTCATGCAGAATTATTTGGCTAATACTTAACCTGATTAATTCACAAAAAGAAATATAGAAATTGATTCAACATATTAACATTTAAGCAGTTAGATAGTGGATTAATGGATCAATGGAATATTGGATTAATGGCCTCGTTTTCCCCAATACTCCAGAAA
>JADFPY010000281.1 GCA_022562085.1 candidate division KSB1 bacterium
GTGTGATTGTCTTCAAACTGTAATTATCCAGCAAGGCAGAAGCATTCATGAAGGCGATGATAATATAGGCCAGACTTACAGTTATCCGTTTGCTGAGTTGCCATTTGATCTGAGCGCGGAATAACCAGCCAAGAAGAACGACGCCAACACCAATATACAGATTCCATAAAAAGTTAATCGTATCATCAATCTTAAAAACGATATCAATTAATTTGTCAAATTCCATTTTGAAGCCTATTCCATGTTCCTACTTGTTTTGCCAAATAGAAGATTGTGCGCGATGTTAAAAGATAGGCTCGATGACCAACACAGTCACAAAACTAAGGGACACTTTATTTAAGCGCAGTGCGATGGAGTAGTTCTGTTGATGTCTTCAATTGAAGTCAGGAAAGAGAACCATGAGGCACCGGAGTCGGCATCAAGATTGGTACGTCTGAGAAACGCATCCCCTTACTCAAAATTAATAACCAAATTGTTGTTATAAATGTCAAGGCTTTTTTTCCCCAATAGCGATTTTTGGAATTAACGCACCTCAGCGATGTGTCCGCGCTTTGAAGCCCTGCTCACAAACTTTCGGATGCAATCGCGAGAAACAAAGCCTGGTAATCACCCGTCTTTGCGAGGCGTTTTTTGCCGAAGCAATCTCATTCAAGTTTGCAGGAGATTGCTTCGCTCATTTCATTCGCTCGCAAAGACGGGGCTAGGTAACGATTCCGCGTTCCTGGAATTCAGGCCGTTTCCACTCGCCGCTCTCCATAATTGCCCTGAGTCTGGTCACGGTCTCCCAGACATCTATGTAGCGTATGTATAGCGGCGTAAAACCAAATCGCACAATATTCGGCTCTCTAAAATCACCGATGACTCCGCGTGCAACCAGAGCCTGAACGATGGGAAATCCATCCGAATGCGCATAAGCAACCTGGCAGCCACGGCGCTCTGAATCTCTTGGAGAGAGCAGTTTGAAACCGAAAGAATCACATTCTTGCTCCATTAGCCGAATAAAGAGATTGGTCAGCCGCTTGCCTTTTTCCCGGATTGCTTCAATTGATGCGCGCTCAAAGATTTCCAGGCCACTCTCAACCGCAGCATAAGACAGGATTGGCGGAGTCCCGCAAATGAACTTCGAGATATCGTCAGCTGGTTTGTATTCTGTGTCAAAAGCGAATGGATCGGTATGTCCCAACCATCCGGTCAGGGGTTGGGTAACCTCCTTGAGCAGGGCCTCTTTGACATAGAGATACGCTGGCGCACCAGGTCCGCCATTCAGATATTTATAACCGCAGCCAACGGCAAAGTCGGAATCAGTACCGTTTAAGTCTATCGGGATAACACCCGTGCCATGACTCAAATCCCAGATGACCAGGGCGCCTTTGGAGTGAGCCGCTTGCGTGACCCGCCGCATATCATGAATATGACCGTTTTTGTAATTGACATGACAAAGCATCACAACGGCTACGGACTCATCTATAAGTTCTTCTATCGCATCATCCCCTTCAGGAAGCAAACGGCGTTCATAGGTCCCGCCTATAATTTCCATGACGCCTTCTGAAATATACAGATCTGACGGAAAGTTCTCCTGCTCCGAAACGATCACGTTGCGGTCCTTTCTTAACCGCAGCGCAGCAACCAGCACTTTGAACAGGTTGACCGAAGTACTGTCAACGACGACGACTTCTCCGGGTTTAGCGCCAATGAGCGGAGCAATCTTATCCCCCAGGCGTTGCGGCATGGTTATCCATTCCGCCTCATTCCAACTGCGAATTAGACCCATGCCCCAATCCTTCTGTACAGTCTTTTCCATTTGGTGAATCGTAGTTCTGGGAAGGGCTCCCAGGGAATTGCCATCGAGGTAAATCGTATTTTCCGGCAAAGCGAATTCGTCGCGAAACTCGGACAACGGGTCTTCTCGATCCAGCTTTGCACAGTCTTCTCGCGTAAGCTTAGCCATTTGCCCTCCTTAAAGCAGCGATTTTTTTCCATTCAGAGCTTGGGCGTTTGCGGACAATTCTAACCAGCAAGCCGAAGCGGCAACAAGATAAGACAGTTTTTGCTGAAAGTCAACACCCCGATTATTTTGTTCTCCGGACTGGTTTTTCAGTGTTGAGTGAGATCTTTTTCTGGGAGACCCGGGAATTCGCCTTCTTCATCATGACAATAATGCCCTGACATTCGCTCCAAGTCCTTCCAAAACACCAATCAGTAAGTAAAAGTTCTCCGGGTAGCCCCATCTGCTAAACCGATCGACCCAGCCTGGCATGCTCGAGAGTTTCATAACCGCTTGCAGAACAAAAAGTATAGCAAGCAGAATCTGCACCACCCAAAGTGCTATCGTTTTGACTTTTTTAGTATTCACCATGCCCTCCTTCAAACTGTTTAAGAGTTCGGTTGTGAATCATTAGGAGCTGATAGAAAATTGTTAGTTTTCTGACCGGATCACTTGTTTGTGATAAACAATATCCTGCTAAAATACAATGACTTTGGGGTGAATCAGAGGTTTTGAGTGTTGGAAGGCTTTTAACAATGTGACGGATAAGAAGCTTATGATGAATTTTCGAGAAGTGTGCCAAGCTGGTGTCGATAACTTCGGCTGGAAGTAAGCTGCTTGCCGTTTTCCAGGGTCACAACATATTCACCGTGATACCACGGCTGCAACTCTTTAATCCGATCTATTTTGAGAATGGTAGAGCGGTGAATTCGCAGAAATTTTTCGGGATCGAGCTTGGTTTGGATGTTGTTCATTGTATCCCGCAGTAAGTGGGAGTCTTTACCGATGTATAAACGAATATAGTTTCCCGCTGCTTCAATCCAGTCGATTTCTTCCGTTTTTAAAAAAGTAACCCGGCCGCCCGCTTTGATGACCAACCGCTCCAAATATTTCCTTTCATGATTGTTACTTTTTTCAGATTTAAGATCTTGCAGTAAAGTCAGCAGCTTCTCATTAACTTCTCCTGATTTTTCTTTCCGAATATGCTCTTTGGCGCGCTGAAGTGCTTTTTGAA
Source organism: candidate division KSB1 bacterium (assembly GCA_022562085.1). Taxonomy (NCBI): domain Bacteria; kingdom Pseudomonadati; species Candidatus Zhuqueibacterota bacterium. The sequence goes on from JADFPY010000281.1 coordinate 3,000, forward strand.
AACGTTCCCGGTCAAATGGTTTCAGCAGGTAATCAAGGGCGTGAACCTCGAACGCCCGCAAGGCATATTGGTCATAAGCAGTCACAAAGATAAGGGTCGGCATGTTTGAATGGCGCAAGGCTTTCAGAACGCCGAAACCATCCAATTCCGGCATTTGCACATCGAGGAAAACTAAATCCGGTTGCTGATTCCGGATTGCAGTAACGGTTTCAATGCCATCTGCGCATTCACCGATGAGTTCGATATCCGGGTCTTCCTCCAGCAAGTTTCTGATTTTTTCCCGCGCCAGGGGTTCGTCATCGGCGATGATGGTTTTAATTTTCATTTGGTTGTCAGATGTTTCGCAATCTAAAAGGTGCTTCAAATAGGAATTTAGCCACGGATTTACACGGATTACCACAGATTTTAGGAAAGACGCGCTGATGCCATTTTTTTTTGTTTCACATAATCAGTGTTCATCTGTGACAATCCGTGGCTAAAACATTTTCACGTTTTAAATGGAATGACCAACTTTACTACGAACCCTTTCTTCTCTGAGTTTCCCAATTCAAACCGAAAATTCTCGCCGTAAAGTTGCTGCAATCGTGCGCGCGTGTTGGTTAAACCGATTCCTTCTTTAAATTTCGTCTGTTTATTCTTTAGCCCCGGTCCGTCGTCGCTGATTTTGACTTGCAGCATGCCGTTTTCACGTTTGGTCAGAATTTCAATTTTGCCGGGCGCCGACCGCGGTTCGATGCCGTGGCGAACTGCGTTTTCGACCAGCGGCTGCAAAATCAGATTCGGTACTAGCGCATCCAAAGTTTCCGGAGCAATTTTTGTCTCAATTGTCAGCCGTTTTTGAAAGCGGGTTTTTTCTATCGCCAGGTACCCTTCGAGAAATTCCATTTCCTGTTTTAAAGGGACTTCCTGAACGCCGTCGCTTTCCAGAGTTAACCTGAGCAAATCGCTTAGCTGCGCCATCATGCGGTCAGCAGACTCGACATCTTTGTGCATAAGTGTTGAAATGGCGTGCAAGGTATTAAAAAGAAAATGGGGTTGAATTTGCATCTTAAGAACTTGCAATTGCGCTTGTGCCAAGCGGGTTTCCAGCTGGGAATTGCGCAATTCCCGTTCTCTGAATTTTCGATAATAATCGAAAGCATGGCTTAAACCGACAATCACCAAATAGGTAAGAAAGTTCGGATGGAATTGGAAAATAGATACCGGCCTTGAAGGCAGCCAATTGATCATGGATGTGATTTGGAACAGCACGAAAAGTTTAAGGAGCGTTACAAAAAGTCCGGTCAGAAGATGAACCAGGCCATTTTTGAGCCAATTTTGTCGTTCAAATGGAAAGCGCCTTCCCAGCTTAATAATGAACGGTGTAAAGATCGCCCAGACAATCCAGTCCGGCAGCGTGACACTTAGAGAAAGTAAAAAATTCGCTTGATTGTCCCGGTAAAGATAGGTGAGGTAAGATTGGGTCGCAAAAAAGAAACCGAGAATTGTGGCGGTTAAAAATAACAATCCGCCTTTAAGGATAAAGTGTCTGAGGAAGTTTTCTTTTTTGACATCCATAGTTGGCCCGAAATTATTAAAACTGAAATTAATATAAACCCGGAAAGGTATAGAATCAAGAAATTTCAAAGTGTCAGGGCCATTCGGATTTGACCAGAGGTCAACATAAAAATATCGGCCTCAGTGGTTGTAGTGATTGAAAGTGGGAAGAGTTAACCCAAAGGGTTGAAAGAAACTGCTTGAAAGCTTTCAAAATGTTGCTTACTTTTAAAAACACATAATTATTATTTAAGGTTGCAAATAACATGAATTTGTCACTCGACTTAAATCAATTGAAGACATTAATTGGTCAGCGCGATATCAACGAAAAATTAGAGTTAATTCGCGTTCTCGAAAAAGAGACATATCCAATTCGTTTTCGTCAGCTTCTTGAACGGATGAAAATCAAAGATTTGACTATGGATGAGATTACATCGGAAGTAGAGGCTGTCAGGACGCAGCGATATAATGAAAAGAAAAAAGGCTAGAGTCGTAATTGATACGAATATTTGGGTTAGTTTTCTTATTGGAAAAGTTCTTTCAAATCTGGAAAGTTTCGTAGTCAATGATAACATTCAGATTTTACTGAGCAATGAGCTTTTGGAAGAAATAAATGATGTCCTGCATCGGCCCAAATTTCAAGGATATTTTACTACAGAAACAATTGCCGAACTTGTCTCCCTTATGCTCGGTAAATTTAAAGTCGTTGAAATAAAAGAAACGTTCGATGTCTGTCGTGATCCAAAAGATAATTTTCTGCTGGATCTTTGTGTCTCGGGTAAAGCGGATTATTTAGTCACTGGGGATGCAGACTTACTCTCCTTAAATCCGTTCCGAAATACGGAAATCGTCGATTATAATTCGTTTCAACAGATTCTAAATGAAATAATTTCTGAATAGCACTCTCCTTCGCATCGAATATTCATTCCGAAATAAAAAATTGGTTTGAAATTAGCAAAATAATGAACGCCGAAATAGATAAAGTTCTGGCCTCTGAGGAAGCCATTTTCGCTCAAGCCGTTAAGGCTGTCGTTACAGCAGATGTCCCCGGTCTGAAAGAACTCCTTGACCAACGCCCGGATCTGGTTACGAACCGGGCCAGGGCTGCGCACAGGTCTACACTACTCCACTACACAGCAGCCAACGGCATCGAAGATGAGCTGCAATTATTATTTTCCAAAGATATTATTCGGGCTTCCTTCAGCAAGAAAAAAAATCTTATTTTTGATTTGCGAGAAAGAGTTGACTAAAACAATGAAAGTAATCCCGGTCTGACTGAATCGTTCGCATATTTTCTGAAAATAAGGAGAAGAACATGAATCGTCGAGAATTCTTTGCATCCGGACTCGGCTCTGTGGCTGCGCTTGCGTTGGCTAATGGCAAAGCGCTGGCATCTGCTTCGAAGGGTAAAGATATTCGGGCCGCCTTCCCAAGGCTGGAGGAAGAGACTTATCTCAACGCAGCCGCCATGATGCCGCTGAGCACATTCAGTGAAGAGGGCTTGCGGCGATACATTGAATTCCAGCGGTTGGGTGGCAAAAACGGCCGACTCGAATATG
>JADFPY010000282.1 GCA_022562085.1 candidate division KSB1 bacterium
AAGAGAAGGGGACGATCGGACAAATACTTCCCTAAAAGCAGACGCTCTACCGCCAGATATGCGCTAATGCCAACTCCAACAGCAAACGAAACAAGACCGATAAGTCCAAACAGATGTAAGGGTCTTTTGGTATAGCGGGTAATAAATAAAACGGTCACCAAATCAAAAAAACCGGCAATAAAGCGTGACGCGCCAAACTTTGTTCTACCGTATTTTCTCGGGTTGTGTTTTACCACAACCTCGCCCACCTTAAATCCCTGCCACTGAGCCAAAACAGGCAGAAAACGGTGCAATTGTCCATATACATTTACAGTTTCGGTAACTTCGCGGCGATAGGCTTTTAGACCGCAGTTCATATCATGGATTCCCAGACCGGTCATTTTCCGGGTCACAAAATTAAATAACTTCGAGGTACTTTTTTTGATAAATGGATCTTTACGGATTTTTTTCCATCCTGAAACCAGGTCAAATCCCTCCTCCAGTTTTTTAACTAAATTGGGGATTTCATAAGGCTCATCCTGTAAATCGGCGTCCAGTGTAACTATAAATTCCCCGCGGGCCTCTTTGAAACCAAGCGCCAGCGCCGCCGACTTGCCATAATTTCTGCGGAACTGGACAACCCGTACTTGTGGATCTTTATTATGCAGCTCACTCAAAACCTGCATCGAGTTGTCTGTTGAACCGTCATCGATGAACAGAAACTCAATTGGCTTCTCAAGTGAACAAACTGCTTTTGAAAGTCGTTCGTGAAGTTCAACCAGCGACTCTTCTTCATTGAAAAGCGGCACAACGATAGAAATTTTTACAGTGCTCTTTGCCATTATACAATTTAATTATGGTTGATCTTTTGCAAATTCCTATCAATTGCCGGCCGCTTTGTATCGCCCCAATAAACCTTCTTTGCATTTTTTGCCGGTTTTATTTTAAATTTTTCTGCGGCAATTTTCTTGTTTATTTTCTGGTTGGTGTAATAGACTGTAATTCGTTCTCGTGCCTGAGGGCGGGTTAGTTTAATAATTTGCGGCAGCACCAGCCCTTTGGTTTTTCGAAGCCGCCTGTACTCTTTTAGCAGAATGGTTTTTCCTTCGGCGTCAATCAGCTGGCTTTTTGTTACAATGTATTTTTCAGGATCAACCTCATATATTAAAGATTGCTGCTCTAATTGGGTTGTAACGACAAATTTTCCTCCCGCGAAAATGAGTTTCGATGTATCGTTGACCACAATTTGATTCAAGCCGGTGAAAACTTCAAACAGTTCGTCTGTATCAATTTCAATTTTCAAAAAATCCCGAAGGTCTAAAGATTCTGCCTCACCATAATAAAGAATATTATCTCGAGGGGCATAGGCGGCAAAAAAGCGCTGATCCAGGAACAATCCCCCGATATCGATTCCAAGGATTGCTTCCGTTTTTACATAAACAGAGTCAGGTAATTTCATGAAAATGTTAGAAAAGCCATTGTAGCTTTTTCCGGGAAGTTCTATAATAACACGGGCTTTTCCTTCAAAACTGTGCAAGTTGTGGAGATTTCGAGCCACCCTTAATTGCAGATCTTCAGGAGTAAAATTTGATAAATTGGGGATTTTCGAAGTCGATGCACAGTTAAGAAACAAAGAAGCGGAGCAGTAAGTGACAAAGAAAAAACCAAACAGGTAAAATCGTCGCAGAAATTTTATCCTCAAAAAGTTAAACTTTATTTAGCTAGTTATTCTGCAATTTTGTCGTCAAGCTTTCCCGATCTGGATCCAACTCCATTGCCTTCTGCCAATTTTCTATCGCCAAATCCATCTGTCCCAGTTTCTCATAAACGTCGCCAAGATGTTCCAAAACTTCCGCAGAACCGCCTCGAATGGCCACGGATTTCTTAATATACTCAAGCGCTTTGTCGTAATCACCCAACTTGTAATAAACCCAGCCAATGGTATCCAAAAACGCGCCGTTCTCAGGGTCAGCTTCCAAGGCTTTGTTGACCATCTCAAGAGCGTCGTCAAGACGTTCGCCACGAACGCTCAGACTGTAGCCATAATTGTTTAAGAGGACCGCGTTATCCGGTTGAATTTTCAATGCTTTTTCATAATACCCGGCACTTTTTTCTCTTTCATCCAGCTCGTCATAAGCGGCCCCTAAAACTCCCATAATTACTGCATTCTCAGGATCATTCTCTAAGGCTACAAGTAGAAATTTAACAGCTTGACTAAACTTCTGTTCTTGAAAAAGCAAATTACCCAAAAAAGTATAATCATTTAAAATACGAGGGTTATCCGGGACGATTTCAACAGCCTTTTCAAAAAATTCATTACTTTTTTTTCTTTCGCCAAGATCATCATAAGCTGCACTTAACACCCCAAGAGTTACCACGTTATCCGGGTCGTTTCGCAGCGATTTGAGCAAAAATTGCACAGCTTCATCGTAGTTCTTTCTTTGAAAAAGCAAATTGCCGAGCACTCGATTTGTGTGGGGAAAGTCAGGGGCAAGGGATTGCGCTTTTCGATAACTCTCTTCGGCTTTTTCTAATTCACCCTTCTGCTGATATACAAAACCAAGGCGAAACCAGGCATCCGGAAGCCGGTCATTTAATTCGATGGTTTTCTCAAAATAAGGGATGCTCTCGGAAAATTTTCCGTCACTAAAAAAGACTTGTCCTAATTTAAAAAAGCCCCGCCATTCATTTGGATGCGTTTCGGTCAAATTTTTATAAATTGACAACGCCCTGGAAGTATCTCCTTTTGTATAATACAAATCTCCTATTCGAATTCTAACGGTCACATCCGTGGAATCGTCACCCGATAAATCTTCATACAACTTTATTGCCCGATCCCAATCTTCTATTGCAATAAGAGTTTGAGCAAATTCGTCTCTTATCCCGGTGAAATGCTGATTTTCTTCATATATTTTTTCGTACCACTCAATTGTGGCGGCTGTATCTTTTTTTGCACTAAAAACAGCGCCAATTGCCAAATACCCTCCTTCGTCCTCCGGGTAAGTGGTAATATATTGTTCAAAAACTTTCTGCGCCTGCTCATACTCCTTTTGTTGAAAATATAAGTTACCTAACTGAAAATGGCTCTCCCGAGAGGCCAGCCCCAGATTCAGCAAATTATCATACAGTTCGGTTGCTTGCTTGGTTTTGTTTTGGCTTAAGTAAAGACTTGCTAAATTGAAGTGAGCATCAACATTTTGTGGATCCAGTCTAAGAATTTCCAGATACTCTTCCGTGGCAAGCTCGACATTGCTCTGTCCCTGATAGATTTTTGCCAGCAGTTGGTGCGTCTCTAAGTAATTCGGATCAATTTTTAAACTTCGCTGCAGCATTTGAAGGGAAGTTTCCAATTTACCGAGGTAAACATAGTCTTTGGCTATGGAGTTGCAAATGGAAGGTGAGTCGGGAGCGTAAATAAAAGCTTCATTGTAAGCAATAAGCGCCTTACTATATTCGCCATTTAAATCAAAAATGGCTCCTTGAATGACAAGCCCGGCAGCCCTGGGGTCGTGATCCGTATTTTTGCCGTTTCCCGCTACATCCTGGGAAAATAAAAGTGCCGGAGTTATTACAGAAAAAGTCAATATGAATAATAAAATAAACACTGCTCTTTTAACGCAACACATCAACATCTAATCATCTATCTCCATATTTTTTAAGGCTCTCAATATACCATAATTTTCGAAAAAATCCAACAAAAAATTGTTCCTGAATATTGACACCAATGGATTTAATTGGTATATTCTCTAAACATTTCCCCTGTCTCAATATTTTGTATTTTATTTGTTTGATAAAATAATCTTTTTAGCAATTGAATCGGAATTTCTCCAGCAACCCTTACATTTATCGGAGATTCGTGGAGAAATCATTATCAGAACTCTTGAGGAAGTATAAAATGACTTTTAATTCTAAGATGCTTGGTTCAACAATTCTGGTATTAGTTATTCTTTTCTTCCAAAGCAAAGAGGCACATTCTCAAAAAACAAATTCAACTTTCGGCATGGTCATTCACGGAGGAGCAGGTACAATATTAAAGAAAAATATGACCCCTGAGCTCGAACAAGCTTATCAAAGTAAGCTTAAAGAAGCTCTTCAGACCGGCTACGATATACTTAAAAATAATGGCAGCAGCATGGACGCTGTCGAAGCCACCATTAATATCCTGGAAGATTCACCACTTTTTAATGCGGGCAAAGGTGCGGTTTTTACCGGCGACGGAACCCATGAGCTGGACGCCTCGATTATGGACGGCAGGACTTTACAAGCAGGCGCAGTTGCCAGTGTGAAGCACGTCAAGAATCCGATCACCCTGGCGCGCCTGGTTTTAGAAAAATCTCCACACGTCATGATGGTTGGGGCCGGGGCGGAAGAATTCGCGGTTCAACACAACCTCGACCGGGTCTCTCAGTATTATTTTTACACCGAAAAAAGATGGAAAAGCCTGCAAAAGCGTAAAGAGTCCGTAGAGGAAAAGACTACGCTGGTTCCGGAAAAAGAAAATATAAAACTGGCTGACAAAGAAAAAGGCACAGTCGGTGCCGCGGCTTTGGACAAAGCAGGTAATTTAGCCGCCGGAACCTCAACGGGAGGCATGACCAATAAAATGTTTGGCAGGGTCGGCGACTCACCGATTATCGGCGCGGGAACCTACGCAAATAATCAAACCTGCGCGGTTTCCGGAACCGGGCATGGCGAATACTTTATGCGTCTCCTGGTTTCTTATGACATTCACGCGTTAATGGCCTATGAAGGCAAGTCATTAAAAGAAGCTGCCAACACCGTAATTATGAAAAAGTTAGAGGAGCTTGGTGGGACAGGCGGAATTATCGCCATCGATAAGGATGGCAACATCGCGATGCCTTTTAATACTGATGGCATGTATCGCGGTTATATTAGAGAAAATGGTGAAACAGTTGTGAAAATTTATAAAAATTAGTCTTTTTCGAAATTCTTTCAGGAGGTTGCCGTGTCAAAAACTTTGAACCGAAGAAAATTCCTAAAGAAAGCCGCCGGAGTCGGGTTAACGATGCCGTTCATCAGTAAATTTCCAGGGGTCGTTATCCCAGGCAGAAGAACAGCGACTAAATTACCGGTTCTGCTCTGCAGTCGCGATGAAGAATGGGGCAAGAAAGTACTCAATCCGGCATGGGATACTTTGCAGCATACAGGCAGCATATTGGACGCGGTAGAAAAAGGTGCGAACGTTGTGGAGTTAGATCCTGAAGATTCTTCAGTTGGTTATGGCGGGCTGCCCAATGAAGAAGGCGTGGTGCAATTGGATGCATCCATTATGTACGGCCCAAATCACAATTGCGGCTCGGTGGCGGCTCTAGAAAATATAAAAACACCTGCCTCAGTTGCACGTTTAGTCATGGAACGCACTGACCACATCCATTTGGTTGGAACAGGCGCCTTGAGATTTGCGAAAATGCACGGTTTTAAGGAAGAGAATCTCCTGACTGAAAAAGCACGGATTCGCTGGCTGAAATGGAAAGAAAACCTGAGCGATAAAGATGATTGGTTGCCGCCGGCAAGTGGTAATTCTGAAAAGAAGCAGGAACGGACCACGGGCACCATAAATGTTTTAGGAATTGACAATGAGGGCAATGTTGCCGGCATCACAACAACCAGCGGCTTGTCATGGAAGATTCCGGGCAGGATTGGAGACTCGCCCATCATCGGCGCCGGTCTCTATGTCGACAATGAAGTCGGCGCCGCCGGCGCAACCGGTCGCGGCGAAGAAGTCATTCGGACCTGCGGAAGTTTTTATGTGGTCGAAAGAATGCGCAGCGGTATGTCACCCCAGGAGGCCTGCGAGGCCATTTGTCAACGAATTATCGATATTAACGGCGGTCCCGAAAATGTTGACTTCAATGATAAATTTGTTGCGGTCAATAAAGAAGGAGAGGTGGGTTGTGCGGCCATCCGCGGTCGAAAAAACAAGAAGCCAATGGTTGCTTACATTAACGAAAGTGGGTTTAAAGCGGTTGGGGGAAGTTATTTAATTGAAGCTCCGGAGCAAGAATAGGAATCAAAATTCAGTTGATTAATTTTTCGGCGTTTCCTATTTTAAATCTACGAATCACTGACGTGC
>JADFPY010000283.1 GCA_022562085.1 candidate division KSB1 bacterium
CATGGAATAGGGGCCGACCTGGAGTGGTGTTTTGGGTGTCGACAGGGGACTTATCACAGCTCAACAGGACCCATAACGATCAGACAAGCCGAGATTGTATTGAGGAGTGCTCCCACGGTTACGGCAAAAGACTTTGAGCTCGCACTTAGCCTCACCAGCGTTCCGATGACAGCGGGTACCCTGCAAACGCCGGATACCATCGCTTTAGTCTTAGAAACATCTGATAAACTGGATTTGCTTCCAAATCAACCTGGCGTCTATGCGATTGATACAAACTTCGTTGAACCGCCAAGTCTGATTCCATTAATGCGGCAGCAGGAACAACATATTAGAGTGTTGACCTACAATACACGGGGAGGGGGCCTTTTAGATTCAAACAGACAAGGACATTTTCAACGCATCATTCAGGCTCTTGACCCTGACATTTTGGCTTTTCAGGAACAGGCGGGCGGCGACCAGGTAAAATCCCTAATTGCATCCTGGTTACAGGAAACGAATCTGCATAGCGTCGAACTCGGCAACAACAATTTGGTGGTGTCAAAGTATCCGGTGCTAAATCAAGCCTTGATGACTACTTCAGGGCGAACTATGGCAACCTTGCTGCAAACTGAGTCCGCATTAGGAACAAATTTGTTGATAGTGAATTCACACCTGGCATGTTGCTCAAACAACGCGAGTCGTCAGCAAGACGCCGACGAGATTATCATGGTATTGAGGAACTGGCGTGCTGGCAACGGGCCCTTTACACTTCCTGACAATACACCGATTATTCATCTGGGAGATTTCAATTTGGTTGGCGCCTCGCGGCAACTCAGAACCCTCGCAGAGGGTGATATTGCAGATGAGTATAATTTCGGGAAGGATTTCTATCCCGATTGGGACAATACTGCGTTGGCTGACTTGTTCTCCAGACATACTGCGATTCGCATGGGCTACACGTGGAGAAATGACAACGAATCATTTAGCCCTGGCAAACTGGACTATATCCTCTTTACGGATAGCGTTATCGAACTTGGCAATCACTTTGTGCTAAATACTTTGGCTATGTCCAACAGTGAGCTTGATCTCTATGGACTGGTATCTGACGATACCAACATTGCCTCCGACCACTTGCCGCGAATAATGGACATATCTTCTGTGAATCCCGTATCGGTCCGGGAAACAGGCGCTGATGTCCCCCATAGATTTCAATTATTTCCAGCTTTTCCAAATCCATTCAATCCAACAACGAAGATTCAATATTCGCTTCCTTCAGCGACCCATGTGTCGCTGAAGGTTTATGACATGGTTGGGCGACAAGTCAAAGTATTGGTTAACGAATTTAAGACTTCTGGTAGTCACATAGTCGAGTTCGATGCCACAGGTTTGGCAAGCGGCGCTTATGCCTATAGACTTGAGGTCACGGGTTTTAGTAAAGTAGAAAAATTTATGCTGCTGAAATAAACGACAATGACTTTTTTGGATCCGGGGGATTTGTGGCAACGCATTAGATGCTCTCTTTGTTAACATAAATATTTTAAATAAGGGTATGAATAGCTAAGTCACTCTAAAGGAATATAATTTCTATAAAATTCCGAAAATCCGAAAAAAAACTCGCACGCAAATGAGATATTCGTGTTTTCAGCCATGAATCGCTTGACTTTTTAGATTTACTTTTCTATATTTAGACACACCTCACCTCCAAATAAACTTCTCCTCACACACATAAAATTCTCCTCACACACATCTTTGTTGTTAAATTCTCATAAATTTAGAGGAGGGTAAAATGTTTCAATTACAAAAGATTTTCCGGATTATTGCGTTTTCAAGCATCCTTTCGTTGCTATTTGGGATGACTGAAACCACAACTGCACAAATAATCATCAATGAAGTAGATGCAGACACGCCGGGCGTGGACAGCCTTGAGTTTGTTGAATTATATGACGGCGGAACCGGCAATACTGATTTATCCGGCCTGGTAATTGTCTTTTTCAACGGCAGTGATGATGCCTCCTACCAGGCCTTTGACCTGGATGGTTTTAGCACGGACGCCAATGGTTTCTTTTTATTGGGGAATAGCGCAGTAACTCCCACTCCGAGTATCATTTTCAATAATAATGGAATTCAAAACGGCGCCGATGCCATAGCACTTTACACCGGCGATGCAACCGATTTTCCGAACGACACACCTGTAACTACAAACAACCTCATCGATGCAATCGTTTATGATACCAACGACAATGATGATGCCGGTTTGTTACCGCTTCTGAACACAGGCCAGCCTCAGGTAAATGAAGACGGCGCCGGTGACAAAGATAATCATTCAAATCAGCGCATTCCCAACGGTTCAGGTGGAGCCCGCAATACCAACACTTATAGCCAATTCCCGCCGACGCCCGGTACCCCAAATGAAGGATCGGGGCAAGGCCAAAAGGTCGAACTTTTTGAAATTCAGGGAGCCGGTTTGGTTTCACCGCTCGAAAATGAAACCGTCGTAACGGACAGCAATGTCGTCACAGCGATGACGGCTGATGGTTTTTTTATGCAGACTCCAGAAAATCGAGCCGATAATGACCCAACGACCTCTGACGGAATCTTCGTTTTTACCAACCTGACGCCTGCGGTTGCAGTTGGAGATTTGGTAAACGTCACCGGGCGAGTCGTCGAATTTTCCGAGTTAACTGCAATTTCCGACACCCTGACAATAGAAATCGTATCATCGGGCAATCCTCTGCCGGCACCCATAGAATTTGACGCTGCAACCCCATCCCCAATCCAACCTCAGCCAGAAACCGAGCTTGAACGGTACGAGGGCATGCTGGTCAAAGTAATGAACGGCACAGTCACCGCACCCTCGAATTCGTTTGACGAAGCTAAAATTGTAGCCGGACCCAACCGAGCCTTCCGTGAGCCCGGGGTCGAGTTTCCGGGTTTACCCGGTTTAACTCCCTGGGATGGTAATCCTGAAATTTTTGAGCTCGATCCCGATGGAGCGGGTCTTCCTAACATTCAAATTCCAGGGGGAATTGAGATTGAGTCGGCAACAGGTCCGCTCTCCTTTAACTTTGGTGACTACCAACTCCTGCCCACTGAATTAAATTTAAATACTACCATCGCACCCCGGCCGGTTCGGGATAGAACGAATCTTGAAGAAACCATAGGGACTCAAAACCTTCTTCTCCTTTTTGACGACGTGGCTGATCCAAACAATCAACTTCCGACAGACCCAACGGAATATGCGAATCGATTAAACAAATTTTCATTGCAAATTCGTGAAGTGCTCAAAGCGCCGGATATTTTAGCTGTCCAGGAAGTTGAGAATCTGAATACACTTCAGGACCTTGCGGATAAAATTCAATCGGACGACCCGGCAGTGGTCTATACACCGTTTTTGGAGGAAGGAAATGATGAAAGCGGAATTAACGTTGGTTTCCTGGTTCGCAATTCCGTTCAAGTGAATTCCGTTACGCAAATCGGCAAAGACGCTACCTATGAATTTGAAGGGCAGACTTTAACCCTTCATGACCGGCCGCCACTGATTCTTGATGCAGTCATCGATACAGCGGGCACGGAAACTGTTCAAGTGATGGTCGTGCATAATCGATCTTTGTCTGGAATCGACGGGGACGATAGTACCCGGGTCCGCACTAAACGTTTTGAACAAGCATTGTGGATTTCTCAGCGAATTCAGGAAATGCAAACTGCCGATGCCAATATAAATTTAGTTGTGCTTGGTGACTTTAATGCCTTCCAATTTACAGACGGCTATGTAGATGTCCTGGGGCAAATTACCGGCAATCTCGACCCGGGAGGTGCTTTCATTCCCGGAACGGATGAAGTCAACCCGGATCTGCGGAACCAAATTCTTGACCTGCCGGAGGAAGAACGATACTCTTTTATTTTCAGAGGAAGTGCCCAGGTATTGGATCATGTGCTTACTTCGTCAGCCCTGGAAAATGCAGTGAGCGGCATTGAATTTGGACGGGGCAATGCCGATGCGCCGGCAAGTTTTGCGGACAGCGCAAATACGGCTCTTCGCTCATCAGATCATGACGGCCTGGTGCTTTTTTTAGATCTTGGTCCGGTTAACTCGGTAACCGAACCTTTCGGCGCCAGTTTGCCAAACGAATTTGCTTTGGCACAAAATTATCCCAACCCTTTTAATCCCGCCACTGTAATCACGTATGACCTTAAGAAGAGAGTCAGAGTTGGAATTTCAGTTTACAATTTACTAGGTCAAAAAATTGAGACTTTAGTCGACGCAATACAGGACAGGGGGATTTATTTGATCCGATGGCATGGAACCGATTCCAGCCAGAAAATTGTGCCTTCGGGTGTGTATATTCTACAAATGAGAGCAGGGGATTTTGCAGCAACCCGCAAGATGCTCTTTTTGAAATAAGGAAAATTTTCCGGTAGGTATTGCGAAACGCCTTGCAAACGTTACCCTTTTTGCTGCTCACTCCCAAAGCACTTTTTGGGTTGCAATTAAGTATTCGTGTGCCTATTTTTATAACTATCTCAATGACCCCGGTTAGCGCTTTTTTCAATAAACCCAGCCCGGTAGGTTGGGTTCGTCTTCCCGAACCCAACACGATGTCAAAATAAACCCAGCATACACATGTCGAATTATGTTCGGCTAAAATTACCAGGTGGGTGTTATTTTTTTACTCTGGTCACATTTGGCCGGCATAAATTTCTAACATCCGAACTGGCGCGCCCAATCCTACGGCGGGTTTGGAAAGAGGTCCAGCGGAAGCATCTATTTAACGTTGCAGCAATCTGTCTGCTTCCCGACCCCTTGCAGGCATTTGGAGTTTGCCGGAAGGTGATGATGATTATCCCAAACGATGGCGGTTAATCAAAGGGAAATTTTCCAGGCGTTACCTGATGGCCGGCGGAATTGCAGGAGAACGAAATCAAGCCCGGCGAAAAAAACGAGAAGCGGCGGTGTGGCAAAGGCGTTACTGGGAGCATACCATTCGGGATGACACCGACTTTGCCATGCATTTTGACTATATCCATTTCAATCCGGTAAAACATGGCCTCGTGACCAGGGCCACACGATTGGAAAGGGTCAAGCTTTCATCGTTATTTAAGATTAGGTTATTACCCGGAGGGCCGGGGCTCTGAACAGCCATTAATTTTTAATGAATGTACATTTGGAGAGTAAATTGTTGGGTTTTAAAAAATTAACCCAACCTACTAGACTATTATCATATCAATAAACCCAGTTAAGAGTAAATTTCTCAGAAATCTAAGCTAATGGACCAAACTGAAACCATCCCAAACTCAGAAGTGACTGTAGTGATAACAGTCCCATACGTTCCCGTCTTTTCCGATGCCAAGCGCACGAAAGAACGCGGCGAGTCAGCTATTAAAACTTTTTCAAACACTCTTCAGCAAGCACGCCTTAACGTGCCAGATGCAGAAATAATTGTCGTCCTCGAACAAAAAATAGAAAACCAAACAGCAACCAATGGGATCAAGAGTCTGGCTCTTTCGGAAAAGTGTCAGCTCCATCCATGCGATGAGTTCGAAACCGTCGGCCGGTGGTATCGTGGAATTCGGAAAGCGTTTGACCGTAATTCAAGTTGTTCTGCTGCATTAGTACTGCCCGGTGACATTGAGAAGATCGGCGATCGGCAGAAGTTTGCAAAAGGCCTTCGTAGTATGGTTGCTAACACTCACAAGACTACATTAACGGTGGGTGATTACACGTCGACCGATCAATTTAAAGAACAGTTTGATTCCTGCCTCACACACCCGCTGCTGGAAAGCACTTTTCCCCAAAGTTGGTCAGCCATCAAGATGGCAGGAGTCAACAAAGTACGCTCGGAATACTTCTGTATCGGGTCGGAGGTGTTCGGCACATTTTTGCAGGAGGGCTGGCGCTGGCTGCCATTCGATGTAACCATGTTATTGATGCTCTCGGTCGTCAACAACAGTCACCTCGAACTCAAAAGAGTAGACCTGGGAGAAATCTCTGATACGCCTACCCGAAATGTGGATGCAGCTATTCAGCAAATCGTGCGTTTTGCATTTCAACTGTGGTTCAATGGGCACGGCTCA
>JADFPY010000284.1 GCA_022562085.1 candidate division KSB1 bacterium
CAAAATTTCTACAAATTTCAAATTGCGCTTGTAATGATTCTTTAATTTTTTTTCTAAATGCATTTATCCGTGCCAATCAGTGAAAATCCGTGGCTTAATTATTTGGTTGCGGCTTTGCCGCGCTGTGCTACTCGGTGTTCTCTGTGTCCGTTTGTGCTGTTTTGGAAATCTATAAAAGTGAATCTAAAACGGAAGAATCCAATAATTTAAAATTAGTTTCATAAGGATGTTTACTTTTCATTTGCAAAAGAAACCTCTGGTATTTGTCTTGTTTTTTCCTTGCTTGTATTTTAAGACGAATCTCTTCCTTGACGAGTTCAAAGTTTTTGACCTCACCCTTTTTTTTCTTGTCAACTAATTGAACCACATGGTAACCGAAAGCAGATTTTATCGGAAGTGACGTCGCGCCTTTTCTCAGCTTGAAAACCACCTTTGAAATTTCGGGCGCTATTTTATCTTTTGAAAAATACCCCAAATCCCAATCGTCGGTGTTGTTCGATGAGTCCAAACTAACGTCGCTGAAGACGGCCGCAAAAGATTTCCCGGCTTTAAGACGCCTGCTTACATCGTTTGCCTCTTTGCGGGTTCCAAGCAAAACATGATACGCGTGAACCACGTCCTCTGTGAGCCGGAACTCTTCCTGATTTGCAGCGAAATAAGCTTGTATTTCTCCATCGGTCACTGTGACATCATCATTTAAAACTTGCTCGACCAGCTTCGTGATGAGGAGTTCGCGTTTCAACTTTTCGATTTCCCTCTGAAACTCAAGGCGCTCGTCGAATTTCTGTTCCAGCGCTTCGTGATATAGGACCTGGCTGTTAATCCAGCGGAGGACATACTCGCGAATCTCAACTTCGGACAAATTCGATCGGATTTGTGGCGGTATTTCTGCTATTAACGCTTGAATGGTAAGACTCTCGTCTTCAACTTTGGCCACAACATATCGCTCGTCAACCGGCTTCTCGCAACTGCTCAAAAAAACAGTCGATAGAATAAAAACAATTAGGTAAAAAAATTTTCTTCTAATCAAGAGTCAAAACCTCCCATTAAATTGCATAGCGTTATTTTTGAACTCTTTAGTTAGGTGATTTTATTAAACTTCCGACGAAGTCTTTAATAATTAACATCTTATGTCCGTTTTTATAATCCAGGTTCAGCCGAATTCCAAAGCCGTCATTTTGATAAAATTCAAATGGTTGCGTCGCATTTTCCAACATTGAACCCAACCACTTTTTAAAAGGTTCCCCGTCAAAATTAAGCATCTCCGGGGCAAATTCGGCTTTCATTTCAGAATCACGAATCGATATCGATTTCAGACCGAGCCGTTTCCCGAGAATTCTGATGGAAAGGAAATTTAGCAAGTTCTCAACCGGCTCAGGCAACTTACCAAACCGGTCTTGCAATTCCAAACGGATGTCATCGAACTCTTCTGCCGTGTCCGCTTCTGTCAAGCGCTGGTAAATCTCGACACGTTCGGTACCGGACTCAACATAGTCGTCCGGTAAAAAGGCGTCACAATCCATGTCCACCTGTGTTTCGATTTCCCCTTGCTCTGCTGCTTCCTCGGGTAAGTTTTCATTTTTAAGTTCTTTGACCGCTTCATCCAAAACCTTATTATACAGGTCAAATCCAAGAGAATCGATGAAGCCGCTTTGCTCGGCGCCCAAAAGGGTTCCGGCGCCGCGAATTTCTAAATCACGCATGGCGAGCTGGCTGCCGGAACCGAGCTCGGTAAATTCTTCGAGGGCACGCAACCGTTTAAGCGCTTCAGGAGTGAGGCTGTCAATTGCAGGGATCAGCAAATAAGCGTATGCTCTCTGGTGTGAACGCCCGACCCGGCCGCGCAGCTGGTAAAGCTGCGCCAGTCCCAACTTGTCGGCTCGATTCACAATAATCGTGTTCACGTTTGGCATGTCCAACCCGGACTCTATAATCATGGTCGAAACTAAAATGTCGTATTTGTACTGCACAAAGTCGACCATGATCTTCTCAAGTTCGCCCTCGCGCATCTGGCCGTGGGCAACCGCCACATGGGCTTCCGGAACCAGGTCGCTCAGCATTTTGGCAACCCGATCGATGGAGAGCACCCGGTTGTGAACAAAAAACACCTGGCCGCCGCGATCCAATTCTCTCAGGATCACCTCGCGGATGTA
Organism: candidate division KSB1 bacterium; assembly: GCA_022562085.1. Lineage (NCBI taxonomy): Bacteria > Pseudomonadati > Candidatus Zhuqueibacterota bacterium. Next base: position 2,154 of record JADFPY010000284.1, read on the forward strand.
CTGTTTGTTAAAAGACAGAATCTCCGTTACAATTGGCAAACGGTTGCGCGGGGCGGTATTTATATTTGTCATATCCCGGGCGCCCATCAGCGCGAACTGCAGGGTCCGGGGAATGGGGGTGGCGGTCAAAGTCAGCACGTCCACGGTTGCACGAAATTTTTTCAGGCGCTCCTTGTGTTGGACGCCGAATCGTTGCTCTTCGTCAATGATTAAAAGGCCGAGGTCTTTGAACTCAACATCTTTTGAAACCAACCGGTGTGTGCCAATGACAATATCGATTTTGCCACTCTTCAACTTTTCCAGAATTTGCTTTTGTTCGGCCTTGGTTCGGAATCGGGAAAGCATCTCCACATTCACCGGGAAATTCTCCAAACGCTCGCGAAATGTGTTATAGTGCTGATATGCCAAAATTGTCGTCGGTACAAGCATAGCGACTTGCTTATTGCTTAAAACGGTTTTAAAAGCGGCGCGAATTGCGATCTCCGTTTTGCCGAAGCCGACGTCGCCGCAAACCAGTCGATCCATTGGCTTCGAGCTTTCCATATCTTTTTTTACATCAAAGGTCGCGGTGATTTGGTCAGGAGTATCTTCATAAGGAAAGGAAGCCTCTAATTCGCGCTGCCAAATTGTGTCTTCTGGAAAAGCGAAGCCTTCCTGCGCTTTTCGCTTTGCATAAATTTCAATCAGCTCCTTAGCGATATCTTTGATCTTCTTTTTGGTGCGCTCCTTTAGACGGTGCCACTCAAGTGAGCCCAATTTATTTAACTTGGGTTGGGCGCCTTCTTTTGGGGCATATTTGTTCACCCTGTCCATTCGTTCAACCCGCACATAAACCTTGTCTTTTTCTTTGTACTCCAGGTGCAAACATTCGCGCTCATGACCGGCGACAGTGATTTTCTTCAGTCCACGAAAAATGCCGATGCCGTAATCGACATGCACGACATAATCTCCAATGTTCAACTGCTTGAGTTTTCTTGGGGTCAGACCTTGAAAAGTTTTCTTGGGAAGTCTGAGTCTTCGTGTGCGGCCATAAAACTCGTGCTCGGAATAAACGACTAAATTTGCTTCGGGGAATGTGAATCCTTTATGCAGTCCGAGCGGAGCCACAGAAAGATTCGGAAATTTAATCTCCTCGTCGGTGAAGATTTCACCCAGGCGCTCGGCGTGGCCCTCGTTTTCACACAAAAAGAAAATCGCCGGCGGCGTTTGATCTTCCCCTAATTTATCCTTGTTTAATTTCTCCAGGGATTTTTTTAAAAGTTTTAAATTTCCTTTAAAAGACTCCTGGGTCCTTGAACCTAAATTGACCAGGTTTTCATATTTCTCGCCCAAAGAGACAAAGTGCAACTGGGTGAACCTTTCCAAACGCTCCAGAATTTCATTGAAGAAACCATCTTCGCTGTTTTTTGGAGAATCGTCTTCATCCTCTAAGTCTCCATGATCATTTTTCCACGCCAGAGGATCCAGTTTTTTACGAATAAGCTCCGGCTCATCTAAGATCACGATCGCGTCATCGCTCAAATAGTCCAACAAATTTCCATCCGTTCCGGTCGAGTCCTCAGATGCAAGCTCCTGTGGATAGACTACCAATTGCTTAACCTCTTTGAGAGAGCGTTGCGTGGTTGGATCAAATCTTCGGATGGACTCCACTTCATCGCCCAGAAATTCAACCCGGTAAGGAAATTCAGATGAGAAAGGAAAGAGGTCTACAATCCCACCGCGGACACTCATTTCGCCACGCTGCTCCACCCGAGGCTCGCGAACAAAACCACGGTCTATTAAAGACGAGATATTTGCATCAAAATCCAGATTCATACCTATGGAGATAGAAATTTTTTCATTTTGAAATTTGTTGGGAGCGGGCAATTTATGCAAAAGCGCGGAACTATGAGCGACCAAGATTTGGGGCTTCCCCTCGGAAAGCAACTGCAGAGCGGAAAGTCTTTCTCCTTTCACAGTATCATTTGCAAGATCGAGTCCAAAGCCGTACATATCGGACGCCGGAAAAAAGGCGACCTGGCCGGCGCCCGCAAAGAGCTGAACATCATCCTTGATTCCCTCGGCCTCAATCGAATCGGAAGTTAAATAAACTACCTGGCTGGAAACCTTCTCAAATAAATGCACCAGTAGTGCGGATTTTAAAGAACCCGCAGCCCCTTTAACATTCACAAGTCGCTTATTGAGAACAAGCTCACTCAACTGAATAACAGACGGGGACTCAGAGACATTCTTGAGCAATATTTCCGAAACTTTCATTCTCTATTTATAATTTAATATAAAATGCCCGGTTAAGTTTAATCATCTTTAAAATCGGTTAAGCGGATAGTCGCGGCAGTCTGATTTTCCCACCGAATCACGCCGAAGGCGCCAAGGGTCGCTAGAAAGTATAATATTTTAGTATTCTTCAAAATGACTACAAAATGCACCTCCGTCCTAAAGTCATAACTACTAATTCGGTATATTTCGATGCGTTCGGCGCATTTCGGTGCAAATAATTTTTTCAACTAGTCATTCGTATAATTACAAGACACAAATTTTTCAAGTGAGATACCCCCGTTCCGGGAAACGGTTTGACTTCAAACGATACTCCCGGGTATTCTGCTTTAAACCGGTTGAGCTCATTATTTAAACGCGAGCCTTTAAGGGCGACCAGATTGCCACCTGATTTAAGGAAAGGTCTCGACAATCGATAAAGGGCGCTCAGATCGGTAACCGCTCTGCAGACCACTCGATCAAATCGATTCCGGTACTCTTCGTTTTCCGCAGCCGCTTCTGCCCTTTCACACAAAACCTCCGTGTTTTGCAATTCTAACACTTCGATTAAATGTTTTAAAAAAAGCCCTTTCCAGCGCTTGGAATCCAACAGCGTCAATTGCAAGTCCGGCGTAACGATTTGAAGCGGGATACCGGGAAAACCTCCGCCCGTTCCTAAGTCTAAAACGGACAACCCACCCTGGAATTCATTCAGCAACGAAAAAAGCGCTGATTCAAGAAAATGCCTTTCGACAATCCGGCTCTCGTCATTCTTTGAAATCAGATTCGCTTTGGGATTCCACTTGAGAAGTTCATTATAATAAATCTCAAACTGATTTAACTGAATTTGAGAAAGCGGTAAGTCATTCTCTTTGAATAGTTCGCTTAATTTAGAAAGATTCAGCTTCGCAACCAAATTAATTCTTTTTAATGATCGGTTTCAAGATTACTTTCACCCAAACGGTGTTCCGATCTCAAAATTCCATAGAGGTCAATATCTTCAAATTCATTCCATTTCAGAATGTGTTGACGCAGCGTCCCTTCATGAGTCATGCCAATCTTTGAGAGCACTTTGCTTGATGATGGATTACGACTTATACAGTGGGCATAAATGCGCTGTAAACCCAATTCTCTAAATCCATAGTTGACGACGGCAACAGCTGCTTCCGTGGCATAGCCGTTATTCCAGTACTCTTTGCCAATCCAATAGCCCAACTCAGCATTCCTATGGATTTGATCAATTTTTTTTAAACTGACCACTCCAACGAGAATATCCTTCGCAGCCAGGATGACAGCAAAGCAAACTGCTTTCCCGCTCTCATAAAAAGAAATACGGCTTTCAATCCATTGTTCCGCCATACCAGCTTCAAATGGGTGAGGAATGGTGAGTGTTGTATCAGCTATTTCACGGTCGCCGGCAAGAAGCTGAACTCTCGGAGCATCTTCAGGTTTCAGGCCTCGCAACACTAGGCGACTTGTTTTGAGAGATGGGGAGCTCATCGTGTCATTGTGACTTTGCTATCGCTTCAACCTATGTTTCACGTGAAACGTTTGCGCCGAGGGGTCGATTTAAATTCCCACCTAAGAAACTCGCCGTGATAAACATCAAATTAATTCACTGCG
>JADFPY010000285.1 GCA_022562085.1 candidate division KSB1 bacterium
ACGCCCAAAAAATCTACCTCGACCACGGAATCTACGCCGACCCGACTCTCTGGTATGAAAAAGGTAAATTTGAACCGTACCCGTTTGCTTTCCCGGATTTTAAAACCAACTTGTATGAAAAGGCATTTCAGCACATTCGGGTTTTATACAAAGGGCAGTGTCGAAAACTGAATTCAACCTAATTCACTGCTGTATCATTTTTCATTTAATTTAAGGAGGGAGAAATGAACATTAAAAAATTAATTCTGGCGTCGTTGGCAGGCGGTGTGGTTACATTTCTGTTAGGGGGTCTCTGGCATGCGATTATTTTGGCAGATTTCTACGAGACGCATTCGGCGGCTTTAGCCCGGCCTGAGCCAAATATGATGATGGTGGCGCTTGGCAGCCTGGTCATCGCTGTTTTGATGGCCTATACCTACCCAATTGGTTACAAAGGTGGATCGGCTGTTAAGGAAGGCTTTCGATTTGGCGCCCTTGTCGGCCTGATCTGGGTTCTGCCGGTGTCGCTCATTTTTAGTGGCGTTTGGAATTATCCTCTGGTCGCGGTGATCGTGGATTCGGCCTGGCATATTGTTGAGCAAGGCGTGGTCGGAATTGTGATCGCCTTAATTTATGGCACCGCTGCCGCGTCATCAGAATGAGTTAGAATCAAGGTTGTACAAAAAGATTGAAGACCCTGACAGGCTTCAGAACCCTGTCAGGGTTATGGTTTTAACGGAAACGAAAATTGAACATTTCAAAACTCCGCCAGGACGCACGAAAAATATTCGACGCCGGTTTGCAGGCGGTCGACCCTAAAGTGGCGGTCCACAAATATCTAAAACAAGAATCTGAGCGTTTACGAGTCGGAGAGCAAACTTATCAGCTCTCCGATTTTAATAATATCTTTGTGGTCGGTGCCGGAAAAGCCGGCGCACCCATGGCGGCGGCTGTTGAAGAAGCCTTAGGTGATAAACTTTCTGCTGGCGTTATCAACGTTAAATATGGCCACACGGAGCCTTTAAATAAAATAAAAATTAACGAGGCGGGTCACCCGGTTCCCGATCAAGCGGGATTGTGGGGCACCCTCGAAATCGTCGGGCTTCTTGAGGACGCAGGAAAAAATGATCTCGTTATTTGTTTGATTTCAGGCGGCGGTTCGGCGCTTTTGCCTTTGCCGGTGGACGGCATTTCTCTCGCGGAAAAACAAGAACTGACCGAGAAATTGCTAGCTTGCGGAGCAACCATTAATGAAATTAACACCATTCGGAAACATATTTCGAAAATTAAAGGAGGGCAGCTTGCGCGAATTGCTTTCCCGGCAACTCTCATTACCCTTATTCTCTCAGACGTCGTTGGCGACCCTCTGGATGCCATCGCCTCAGGACCTGCAGTGCCGGATACCTCGACTTTTCAGGATGTAAAGGATATTCTTTCTCGCTACGGAATTTGGCATGACATACCGAACCCTATTCAGTCGCATATTCAAAAAGGAATAAACGGAGAAATCCCTGAAACGCCAAAGTCCGGGGCTGAGATCTTTTCGAAAACTCAAAATATTATCATCGGCAGCAATACTCAAGCGGTTTTGGCTGCAAAAAATGAAGCTCAAAACCTCGGGTACAACACTTTGATGCTTTCCAGTTTGATGGAAGGTGAAACTAAAGAAGTTGCGGGCGTTCATGCGGCGATTGCAAAAGAAATTCTAAAGACGGGTAATCCGGTTAAACCGCCGGCCTGTCTGATTTCAGGTGGCGAGACCACCGTGACCTTGCGCGGAGACGGAAAAGGCGGCCGCAATCAGGAATTTGTTCTTGCCGCAGCCATCGATATTTCCGGGTTGGAACCCGTGGTCATTTTAAGCGGCGGCACCGACGGCACCGACGGCCCGACCGACGCAGCCGGGGCAATCTGCGACGGGCAAACAATAAGCAAAGCCAAAAAGAAGGGCATGAACGCGATGGGATATCTTTCTAAAAATGATTCTTACTCATTTTTTAAACCTCTCAATGATTTGTTAATGACAGGCCCCACGAAAACCAACGTCATGGATTTGCGGATTATTTTAGCAGGAGACGTGTAGATGCGCCGAACCAAGATCGTTTGCACAATCGGCCCCGTCAGTGATTCCGAAGAAGTACTGGGGAAACTCATGGATGCCGGCATGAATGTGGCGCGGCTGAACTTCTCTCATGGTACGCATGAGCAGCATCAAACCGTCATTGAGCGGATTCGCAAAGTTGCTGCTGAGAAAGACAAACCTATTGCAATCCTTCAGGACCTTGCTGGTCCAAAAATCCGAATTAGAGATTTTAAAGATGGTTTCATTAACCTTACGCCAGGTGAAACATTTACTTTGACCACGGAGGATATTGCCGGGGATAAATTGCGGGTGTCAGTCACCTATTCTAAACTCCCGCATGAAGTAAAGGCAGACGATGTGATTCTGCTGGCGGACGGTTCAATTCAACTGCAAGTTAAGAAAACCGATTCGAGGAGCGTTGTCTGTGAGGTTGTGGTTGGGGGAGAATTGTCTTCCAAAAAAGGCATCAACTTACCCGGCAGCTCCCTGTCTGTAGAAGCGCTCACTGCAAAAGATCGTGAGGACTTGAAATTTGGTTTAGAGCATAATGTCGATTACGTCGCTATGTCTTTCGTGCGGCGGCAGGAAGATATTCAGCAAATCACCAAGATAATGAAGGGAAACAAAAAGCCAGTTCCTATCATCGCTAAAATCGAGAAACACGAAGCCCTAGAAAACATCGATGACATCCTCAAAGTGGTTGACGGAATTATGGTGGCGCGCGGAGATTTAGCGGTGGAAACCCCTTTGGAAAGTGTGCCTTTGGCGCAAAAGATGCTGATTCGAAAATGCAATCAAGCCAGTAAACCGGTCATCACGGCAACACAAATGCTCAAATCCATGGTCGATAATCCGCGCCCGACTCGCGCCGAAGCCAACGACGTCGCCAACGCCGTGATCGACGGTACCGACGCCGTCATGCTGTCTGAAGAAACCACGATTGGCAACTTCCCGGTTGAAGCGGTGCAGACCATGGTAAGGATTATAGAAGTAACCGAATCCAGTGAATTGGTAGAACATCAGCGCTTTAGGCATGACTATACCGAGGCGACTTCAATCTCACATGCCGTGAGTCATGCCGCTTATGAAATGGCAAAAGATTTGAAAGCAGGAGCAATTTTGACCCCTACGCAGTCCGGCAGCACTGCTCGGATGGTAAGCTCCTATCGCCCCGACCAGGTGATTATTGCACTATGCCCGGACGAAGCGGTGGTGCGGCGGCTCAATTTGATTTGGGGAGTTTATCCGTTTCTTGCGGAAGGTTATTTAACCGCGGAAGAAATGATCGAGCAGGCAAAAGACAAAGCATTATCTTCAGGTTTAGTAAATTTTGATGACGTGGTCGTCATTACAGCAGGCGTGCCAATCGGCATATCCGGAACGACGAATTTAATTAGGGCAGAGGTCTTGAAATAAGTGTTTGGGTATTAATGTTTTTGGGTATTCAAGTGTTAGAGTGTTAAAGTTCAGAACTTTGATAAATCTTCGGTACACCTCGAACACTTTAACACGCAAATACTCTAACACTGAAACACTTTTTAAAAAGAAAGGAGTCTTGAATGACAACCATTGTTGAAGTTTTTGCCAGAGAGATTTTGGATTCTCGCGGCAATCCGACTGTCGAGGTGGAGGTCTTTTTAGAGAGCGGCGTCTGGGGGCGTGCAGCAGTGCCTTCCGGGGCTTCGACCGGGGAACATGAAGCGATTGAGCTGCGGGATAAAGATGACAAACGGTACGGCGGCAAGGGCGTGCTAAATGCGGTCAATAATGTCAATGAAACCATTGCCGAAGAATTGATTGGCGAAGATGCAACCGAGCAAACTTATATCGACAACCTGCTTGTTGAATTAGATGGCACAAAGAATAAAGCCAACTTAGGAGCGAACGCAATTCTTGGTGTTTCACTCGCAACTGCAAAAGCAGCGGCGAACGCAATGGATTTGCCGCTTTATCAATACTTAGGAGGCGTGAACGCCAAAACCCTGCCGGTGCCGATGATGAACATTATCAATGGCGGCGCCCATGCCGACAACAATGTCGATTTGCAGGAATTCATGATCATGCCAGCAGGCGCTCCTACATTTTCCGAAGCCCTGAGAATGGGCACGGAAGTTTTCCATTCCCTGAAATCCGTGTTGAAAGGTAAAAATTACAACACGGCAGTTGGGGATGAAGGCGGATTTGCGCCCGATTTAAAATCAAATGAAGAAGCGCTGCAAGTCATCATGGAGGCGATTGAAAAAGCCAACTACAAAGCGGGCGACGATTGCTTCATCTGCCTGGATCCGGCCTCCAGTGAATTCTATGACACGGCAAAGAAGAAATATGTCCTCAAGTCCGAAAATAAAGAACTCTCCTCAGAAGAAATGGTTGCTTACTACGCAGACCTGTGTAAACGCTACCCCATCGTTTCAATCGAAGACGGCCTCGATGAAAACGACTGGGAAGGCTGGAAATTTCTAACCTCCGAGTTGGGTGGGAAAATACAACTTGTCGGCGACGACCTCTTAGTAACCAACACTGAAAAGCTCAAACGCGCTATCGACGGCAACATCGCCAATTCAATTCTGATTAAAGTCAACCAAATCGGCACGCTGACCGAAACTTTGGACGCCATTGAAATGGCAAAATGTGCCGGCTACACTTCAGTGATTTCACACCGTTCCGGCGAGACCGAAGATGCAACGATTGCCGATATTGCAGTGGCAACCAATGCCGGACAGATTAAGACAGGCTCCCTTTCGCGCTCAGACAGAATCGCCAAGTACAATCAGCTTTTGCGAATTGAGGAAATGCTGGGGGATGTGGCTGTCTACCCGGGTAAGTCGATTTTGAAGAGGTAAAATTGAACCTTTTGCCGGAACTTGAAAGGACATGAACATTCTTATTAAGGACGAATCTAATCTAACCCTTTGGCAGCTTTAGCGTTGGTAAACCGCCACATGCCACATAAAAAGTTTGCAATAAAACTTCCGTTTAAAACCGCTTTTGCGAATGAGCGCCTCAATTGCCTGAGTGGGATGTATGTAGAGTCGAAAAGGATTGTGCTTTATTTTGAAAAAGAAATTTGGGATTCGCACACCAAACTTCATCCACCAGGTATCAACGGGATAAATCACACCGTAGATTTTTCCCGCCTTTTGTGAAGAAAGACCCACAAGTGTTTGTAGATCAGGGTAGCAGCAAATGACTTTATCCAGGGTTACGATATCTGCTGAAGGAATCTCCTTAACCATCTCGACAAAATCGCCCTGAATGAAATTGACCTCATCCAAATAACCTTGTCGCTCCGCCTCCTTCTTTGCCGCTTCCAAATAAGCTGACGAGCCTTCGACCTCGGTGGCTTGACTTAGACCGGATTTGAATAGTTCACTCTGAATAGCGCCGACTCCACCGCCAATATCGAGCAAGGTTAACCCCTCTACCCCGGATGTTTGAATCGCTTCGAGTAAGATCCGAGTAGGTTTACCTGGGCCTTTCTTCCGATACTTTTGGAGTTCACGCTCAGCCAGTTTTTGATTAAACTGCTCCTCCATTCCCTGACACTGACAGCAATTCATGGCATACTTTGGCTTGTGATTTTAACCTGAGAAATTAAAGAAATTAATTGTATAATTACAAATTTATTTTTACTTACTGGTAATCTATAAGTATATTACTGTCTTTGCGAGCGCTTCTTAGCGACCGCAATCTCCTGATTAAGTAGGCTTGAGATTGCTTCGGCAAAGAACGCCTCGCAAAGACAATAGTTTTTTGAATATATCAATGATTCTACTTTTTGGGTTGTTATTGATTTTTAGTTCATGCATGAGCGAGTCCAAACCCATCGATCCGACTCAGCAGCAGCGGATGTTAGAATTGCGCGAACGTTTGAAAGGTGAGTTGGGCGAAAAATACCACCAATCCAGTCCCCAGGCCACCGAAGCCCAGCTAAAACGCGGCGCAGAGTTGTACC
>JADFPY010000286.1 GCA_022562085.1 candidate division KSB1 bacterium
TAAAAAGTCATGGGGTCACCGGGCACCCCGGCAACCGCCGCCGACCGGCCGCCGCGAAACGGGCCTATCGAGCGGTATTCGAGTGCGCTGTAAAGAGATTCGTCGTAATCGATTTTCTGTGCTGCAACATCTTGAAATGTGTACACAAGGGTTGCAAGAATCAGCGTGATGAAACAAAGTTTGCTGAATTTCATGAGTTCCTCCTCTTTTTGTTGGTTATTGTAGTTTCAATTAAACAGATTTCACTTGTGAACTTTGTAAAAATTGTTTCCAGAAATCTTTCTTTTGCTCTACAGGAATTATATTTAGGTTTTCCCGATCATATTTCCATTTCAGTGAATTATAATGAATGTAGTGGCGTATTTTGTGCAGAGACCTGTCGTTTCGAATGATAGGGTCATAGAATGATTTTTGCCATTTGAAATGAAATTTATTCTGGATTTGGTTTATTTCGCGAGTGACAGCAGATTTATATGAACCAATAACGACCGGCAGTTTTTGATATTGACGTTCTTGTAGGGAACAGGCATGCCTGTTCCCTACCGGTTCATCGCCACTATCTATTATAACAATGCCGTGAATGTGATTGGGCAGGATGACATGCTCATCCAATTTCACGTCTTCAAAATGGTCTGGGATTTCTAACCAATTCTGCCTGGCTATTTTACCGCATTCATTCAGGATCATCTCATCACCGCTGATTTGACCGAAATATTCCTCTCGATTTTTAGTGCAGATGGTCACAAAAAAATAGTATCCATCCCGAGAATAATCATAGTCTTTCAGCCGAATTGATTTTCTGCGTTGTTTTACCGGTTCCATAGAAAAATTTTCACACTATTGCCCTAGGCGAACACACCGGTTCGTCTCTACGTTTCATTTCCCCGAAACCCCGTTCACCCCGTGAGATAATGTATTTACAAAATACCAGAACTTATGGCATATTCAAGATTCCCAGCGTTTCCAGGTAGTTGCACGCCGGTTATCTAACGGGGTCAACCCCGCCAGCTTTTTTTGGCCTCCTAACAGATCCGGCAAATCCTCATCAGCGGCTTTGTAGACCACGCCCATGCCGCCCCCACCAAGTTTTTCGAGGATTTTGTAATGAGAAATGGTTTTGCCGATCATAATCATTTGAGTATCAATCAATGATAGGAGAGTCAGAAAAAGATAGGCGAGAAAAATTTAAATGTCAAGGATTTCCAGCGGAAGCGAGGCATTGATCGGGGTCTCCCGGAGTGTTTCGATACAGGATTTCCCCGAGACCCATTTAGACGGAAGTTTTCGTCGCAACCCATTGAGGGAAAGTATGGCATCCATCAGAATCCGTCCTGACGAATAAATGTGGGTATGCCTGTGGGAGATGAGAAGGGATTGATGTATATGGAGAGCTGAAATCGTCAGCTTCCCTTATTTGACATAGTTCTGGATTGTGCTAAGTTCCTCTCACCTTTGATCCTTTTTCGCTTTCTTCTTGGCTCGCTTTTCTGCTTTGGTAAGTCCCTTTTTCTTCTGCTGTTTCTCACCTTTGTCTTTTCGACCCATCATTATTCTCCTTATTTCATGGGGAAATAATCAAATGTAGCAATATTGAACCAGGATGTCAATCAAAATAGGGTGGTCAGCCTTTTTATCTTCATAAATAACGGAGAGGAATAGAACCAGTATTTACTGTGTTGGTATAAGAATGAAAAAACTAAAATGAAATATTTTGAGAAAAATATCGAGGGGTTGTCAGTCTTTGAACTGGAAGGTAAGATTATGGGGGGAACACCCGATTGTATATCACTGTGCAATCGCGTGAAGGAAGTAATCGCCTCTGGTCAGAAGAACATCGTAATTGATTTTGATAGAGTTCGTTGGATCAACAGTACAGGTATAGGGTTTATGTTGTCTTGTGTGATGACTTTACGTCGTGAGGGTGGTGAAGTGCATTTCGTGGGTCTCCATGATCGTGTTGATTATTATTTCAAAATAACCAAAATTGATACGGTTTTGCAGATTTACAAGAACGTGGATGAAGTTGTCAAGAAGTTGTCATTGTCGGCTGGCATACCTTCCTCTTAGAATTTCAAACTTGACCAAAATTTTGGAGAAGTTACTTTTCCAACAAGATCACCTGAGTAGTTGGCAAAAATATTGAACCATTAGCGGCCAAGTAATACCACTTAAGATCAATCTCACATTGACCCCAAAAGGCAAACTCTCGAAAAGGACATTTAGGATGTTCTGAGATTTTCTGTTTGGCTTCTTCACACTCGAAGATTTCTATTTCATTTCTAAATCGGTGTCCTATATGAGAGGCCGTGACAACTTGAAAGTCTTTCTCGCCCTTTGTCTTTTTTTGGGGATATTCTCTAATGAAATGCATCGTTCAAAACAAATTCATTTGAGTCGGCTCTCGTGGGTCAGTCTTGTCAGGAGGCCACTTTCCCCGCATGGACAATTTTTCAGATGGAAAGGGTCTAATCATATCAATCAGAAAATCACTGTCGTCGAGACTTTTGTCTAACCAAACCTTGACCATATCGTTTGGCAAGATGAATGGCATTCGGTCGTGAATATTTCCAATCATCGAGTTTGGTTCTAAGGTGATAATGGAACAACTGTATTGATCTTTGCCCCAAATATCATAAATTCCCGCTAACATCATCAGTGATTGACCTTCAATGTTAAACTCATAAGACTCCTTCTTTCTTACAGATTTCCCACCAATCTTTCTACTTTGAAATACTGGTTTTCCGTTAATCTTCTTATTCTCAAAAAAACCATTTGCTGGAACGATACATCGTTGCCATTTCAATAAGTTGTTCTGATAGGGTTCTTGTAGTTTCTCTTTTCGAGAGTTAAACCATGTGCGAGACGGTTCAAATTTCGGTGCAGTTTTAGGGATGAGGTTCCAAAACATCGGTCTTGCCAACGGTTTGTCAACATTGGAATAGATCGTGGTAATATCATTAAAAGGGAGAATATCATCGCTGAGGATCGGTGGATACTCGAATTGTGGAAACGGAATATTAAAAAGGTGCTCAAATAGTTCTTCAGCGTCTGGAAGGAAGGTTAGATGAAAGCGTCCACACATGATGATTTCCTCTGATGTTAGAAGGGTGTATATTTGTATACCTAATATAGTAAAAAGTTAGTTTGAGGTCAAGCAAAAAAAAATGGTCTGCCGTAAATCATTTTATTTCAATTATTATGGACTTTCATCCAGCGGCAATCGAGTTTTACAAAAACTGACAAAACAGTAACCTATTTTAATAGGTGTCGTAAACTAAAAGCAAAAGTTTGAGACACTAATATTCGACTGAAAAGGGGTCATAAGGAGACCGAAAATGAATACGACATTCTATATCGAACATTATATTACTGAGCAGGAAGCAGATTCAATTGAGGATCTGCAAAATCACTTCAGTCAGAAAAATCAGAAACTCATGAAAGATTATAGTGGTCAACAGGAAATCTCAGTTGTCATAGTCATTATGAAGAATGATTTAACAGAACCAATAGGTATGCTGGAAGTGAGTGCGAAAGACTTTGAGAAATTACAAGACGAAGAACTAAGAAGACTTTTCAGACTGAAGAAATACCCAAAAGAAGGCTATAGTGCATTAGATGTAATCAATAGAACGTTTCATTTTGATAATGCAAGAGAAATTGAGTATTTCAAGAAATTTGATGAAGAAGAATTGCGTTCTAAATATATCGACTATCTTGTGTCAAATTTCAATGAAAATTTGAATTAATGGCTTCCAGGAGGCTGAAATGACGAACAGATTTGGACCACGACGAGGGATGTTTTGTGCGGTATTCTTTATTGTGGCCGGATTACTTTTACTACTTCAAAACTTTGGATATATTTCAGGTGTCTGGCATTTTATCTGGCCATCTTTATTGATTCTTTGGGGAGTGTCCATAATTCTAAGACCACACCATTCATATTGGTGTTATTGCTATGCATACAGAGAGACGAAAACCGAACAGTGAGGCGATATTAATTCCAGCAAACCGAAGCATTGATCGGGGTCTCCCGGAGTGTTACGGTAGGGGGTATATAAGGATTTCGGTTGAGGTGAACTCTAAATCTCAAGACTACGAAGTCAGTGAGATAGTTTAGTTGAGAATAGACGCCACACCCATGCAGCCAGCGAGTCTTTTCGAGAATTTTGTAGTGGATATAGCCTTTTTCAGTCACTACCCAGCCCTCACTTTTTTCAAACATTTTTCAAAAAGTCTCAATTTTCCCGGAGTCAACTCTGTTTAAAAGATTCTCAAGTGCTAAAACAGTATGTGCCTCAGCTAATCCTTCATTTAGGGCCAGGGCCTTTGTGGCGTACTCCATCACTTTCGGCCAGGTATCTTCCGGTTTTATGATATTATAGTCTCCGCCTTGTCCGCGCGTTCGTCCGCTTCTTCACCGCGCGCCTGTTCCGGGGAGATATAGGCGGCTGTTCCCAACGTTGTTTCTACTTTGGTAAACTTCACGCCGCCGCGCATCTTGGCCAGGCCGAAGTCCATAATTTTAACCTGGTCTTCTGCGGTAATCATGATGTTGGCAGATTTGATATCCCGGTGGGTGATGCCTTTTTTGTGAGCGGCTTGCAGACCGGAGGCGATTTGGGCGGCGTAATTGATGATTTCATCAATTGGTAGGGGCGTATAATTATACGCCCCTACGATATACTGCAATTCCTTACCTTCGATGTATTCCATGACAATGAACATTTCATCAGCGACTTCTTCGATGGCATGGATTGTGGCGATATTCGGGTGGTTCAGGGATGCGGCGGCTTTGGCCTCGATCTTAAACCTTTCTCGTTCTTCTGAATCAACGGCAATTTGTCCCGCCCAGGCGGGAAGGAATTTAATGGCGACAGTGCGTTCTAACTTGGTGTCTTCGGCTTTATAGACCCCGCCCATGCCGCCCTGCCCGACTTGCTCAATAATCTTATAGTGCAGGATTATTTAATTGTCAAGGCTTTCAGCGGCCCCGAAGCATGGATCGGGATCTAGCGGACTGTTGCGGTAGGGGATATCTGGGAATTTCAGTTGAAGTCAACTCTAATTCTCAGGACTACAAAGTCTTACACCGTGTGATAGTTTGTTGAAAATTCAACTTCCCCTTATTTAACGTTCCTTGAGTTTTGCCAACCTCTCTTTCGCGTCAATCAAATCCGGCAAGTCTTTGTCGGCGTCTTTCCACAGATCGAGGAATTTTTCGGTGTTTTCGATGGCGCGTTGGTTGTCGCCTTTCTTTTCGTAGATTTTTCCGAGCAGATGAAAGCCAAGGGGAAAGGCAAAAGCATGCCGACCTGCACCGTAAAAGCCCTGCAGAATGGCACTATAAAAGCCCTGCGATTTTGCCACTTCAGCAATCGCCTTGTCGTATTCTTCCATTTCAAAGTAGTATTGCGCAGCTTGATAGCGAGACAGCGGTTGATATGTTGGCATTAACCTATTGAGCTGTTCGAATGTGTCGATGGCTTGCTGCCATTCCTGTTTGGCGGCATGAATTCTGGCTTCGGCTGCCAATTTCCAACTCGGGTGTACGGCGCGTTTGGCAGCCGTTACCGCTTTTTCCAGGTCGCCAATTTCAGCGTAGAGCAAGGCCAACCACCAGTAATAAACATCGTCTGTAACGTTCCGGAACCCGGCAACTTTTGCGATTTCGGCCAGCGCCTCCTGCTTATTCCCCCGGCCCCAATACATCCAGTACGCTTTTGCGACTGTCTGACGAGCTACAGAATTGCTGTCATTGTCGCTCCACGCAAACTCGATTCCTTTGTCAAACATCTGCATCATTTCGGAATATTTTCCCAGATAGGGATAAAAGCCAGCCAACTGGCGGAAGCCTTCTCTTTGCACCCGCTCCCGCGGGGCTTTGGTCATGGCTTTAAAATGCGCCTCGGCCTTATCGTACTCTCCCCGCATGGCATAGATCTGGCCAATTCCTGCCTGTAAAGCGTGATCGTTTGGAAAATGCTGCACCCCGGATTGGCAGGCCTGCAGCGCGCTGG
>JADFPY010000287.1 GCA_022562085.1 candidate division KSB1 bacterium
GGCATATTATAAAGGGCAGTCCACAGTCCGTTGAGTACCTCGACCTGCACTAGCAGAAAATAACCGAGATTATGAAACAATGGATCAAAAAGGTAGGCCACAAAACTAAATAAAAAGATGGAAAAAAATACCGCGCTAAGATTTACCCTGGTTAAAATTGCGATGATCAAGATCACGATATTTTGTAAAGTCCAGAATGGCGTAAGCCCGACCACAAACCCCAATGTAAATCCCCCGGCGATTAATCCCGGCGACTCGCCTGCTCGCAAAACCTTGATAAATTTGCTGATGAATTTTAACCAGAACATAAGGCTCTCTATTCTACTTATTATTTAAATTGGTATTAAAATAAATATACGTAATTCCAAACAACTTAGTCAAAGATTTATTAATGCCTGGTTAGAGAAAACCTAAAGCGACCCCCAAAAGCATGATCCCAACTAAAATTTGTACCAAATGCAAGGTCACTTTTTTAACCTGATTAATTCACAAACCATAAAAGTCGTCATTCCCGCGAAGGCGGGAATCCATTACAAATCACAACTTAGTGCAGGTAATGGATGCCCGACTACTCGGGCATGACAATATTGAAGTTTTTTGCCTGAAATGAAAATTCATGAATTATTCAGGTTAAGCAATCTATTTCCCGCAATTGTAAAAATGAATGAAAGCTGCATCCCTTTGGTGGCGGTGTCTAAGAAATTATGGTTGAGAAATCAAGGTGGCTTTTCAAGGACACTTTGGAGCCAAAACAAATTTTTCTACATTAGCTATTTATTCCTGTTTTTATCCAGACCGGCTGAAAGCAGTTTATTCACGATATCATCGTAATATGGTTTTTCCTTTAAACTGGCGTGTGACCCGGGAAAATACAATACTGCTATTTCCAATATCTTATCTTCCTCATTAATTTCCTTAAGTACCACTGCACAGCGTTGGTCATATGAAAGGCGTGTGTTGTCAATCATGGGGAAATCGAAAAAATCAACCCCGAACTGTGCCACAATTTCAGTAGGTTCGGCTATCACAATCTCTATCCCCTCATCAGAATCCTCCCATTCGTCTAAAGTATTCTCGCTTTGTTCGAAAATCTCCGTTTCCTCTACTATCTCGGAGCATTCATCAGGGTCGGCCGGCCCTACTTCCAGTCGTACGCCTATTTCTTCCCCTATCGAGTCAAACGAATGCACGGTCACTTTGAAGCTTCTAGAATATGTCCGAATCTCATTGTGGGTTTCGTTATTAATCTGCAGACAAAAAACCTTTTGGTTGACTTTCCCGTTAAGACTACTGACATCCTCCAACCGAATGTTTATATCCCACTTATCACCCGCTCCTTCCAAAATTGCCATCTGTTTTCTCTTTATCTCTTTAGCAACCTTCTTCACACGCTGCATATAGTCTGCAGAATCAGGTGATGAGTCTTTTTCAATTTGTTTCTTAAGGTGTACGAACAGGGGTTTTAGATTAAGAGACTCATGGAAATTATAAGCCAGAAGTTCAAGATTAAGTACTTTTCCTTCCAGTGAGGCGGTTTCCGGTTTCAGAAATGATCCAATTATCGAGGCCAGCATGTCTTTGCGAAGAGAGCTCTCCGCTTGTTCTCGATTACTGATCAGCTCTGTATAGAGGCGAATTTTCATTTCCTCGCTTTGACGCCTTTCTAGAAAATCATTTCCGTAAATCCCAATCCCGGCTATAATGAAAGCTGTTAGTAAAGCCCCTAAAGGTTTAGAGAGTATACCCAATTTATCCCAGAAATCTTTTTTGTTTTTATTCTCCATGCTACTTCCTCTTTAGATAATAATTGCCCTCCGTGTCTTGCAACAAAACCAGATCGAATCTCACAGGAGTCTTTTTGGAGTAAACAGTTAGAATTCTTTTTACTCCATCAACTCGCAGTTTGCATTCTCCAGTCTCTTTCACATAGATGCTATATGAACCGTATTTGTCAGTTTTTTTGCTATAAACTAAGTTGCCATGTTTAATTTTTACGGTTACTCCAGCTACCGAGCTCCTGCCTTTTCTGACTGTCCCATGAATTTCTCCTGTCCAGGCAATTGCAGGAATAAAAATAATTAGTATGAGTAATGCTGATATTTTTTTCATATTGACCTCCGCACGTCCGGAAAATTTTAAACCTATTTTACATTCTTCTATAAAATAAAACAAGAAGATTTGATTAAAACTATTATGATTATAAAGAAACAAATTCCATATTTAAAATCAATCAAAATTTGAAAGTTAACCTGAACTGTCAGTCTGAACATTTCCTGAGTTTCTACGTTGAAAACGATCAAGTCATTTCCGAATTATAAATCCATACATTCTGACATTAGTGAGCTAGACCAAAATTAAATAAGGGCTAGACAATGAAAATTTGGGTTTTAACATTTATTGTTGGCACAATCTGGCTGGATCTTTTATTTAGTCAAGGGGAACCATTCACGCGAAAATGGCAGCAGGAAGTTCATTACCAGATAGAAGCCGAACTGGATACAACTGCGAAAAGATTAAATGGAAGTATGCAAATCCTCTATAAGAACAACTCACCGAATACGCTCAAGAAAATTTATCTGCAAGTTCCTTCTAATGCTTTTCACGACGAAGAAAATACCGCCGTTCGGGAAATGCGTCGTTTTAGTGGCAGCAACATGGATTTCGATCAAACTCCGGGACGCAAGCTGACCATTCAAAGTGTGCAGTTTTTATCAATTGGCAACGAGACTGAGTTCCCTTTGCAGGCATACGATTTCAGCGATACTATTCTCGATCTGACTTTGCCGTATCCATTGTCACCTGGTGACACCCTTTCCCTTGGGCTTAGTTTTTATCAGCAAATTAAATCTAAAAGACGCTCGCAGGATTTTGTCCACTGGTTCCCCCGATTATCTGTTTATGATCATGAAGGATGGCATCCCGAACCTTTTCATTTCATGATGGAACCGAGCGACGTCTACAGCGAATTCTCTGAAATGGATGTAACGGTTAGGGTGCCGGGGAATTACATTGTGGTTGGCTCCGGTGAAATTTTCGAAGGCGAACCGGGTTGGGAGTTAGTCGAAGCGGATACCGCGATGAATGATAGTACCTTTGCCGTCTGGCAAGATTCTCTTAAACAAGAGCTTTTCAAAAATGCTAAAATCGATGGCCCGCGACAAGTGCGATTCAAAGCAAATAATATGCAGGACTTCATCTGGAGCGCATCTCCGAATTTTGTTTACTACAAAAAAGATGCAAAAATACCGCTCAACATTTTTTACTACAAAAATCGCAGGCGGTGGTTAAAACCGTTTTTGGAACGAATTGATGGAACTTTGGCTTACCTGGAAGAACACTTTGGTCCCTATCGATTCCCCCACCTCAACATTGTGCGAGGTCTTGAAAGAAGTCTGGCTTATCCGATGATGGCGCTCATGCAGGATGAAGAATATTTCAGCCTGGCTTACGAACTGTCTTATCTTTATTTTCCCGGAATGGTTAGCACAAATGGCGTGAAAGAGTCCTGGCTGGCGAAGGGAATTGTGGTTTATATGGGTAAATCCTACTCTGAAAAAAAATATGGAAAACGGGGATACGATTTGGATGATGCTCAAGAAGAGATGAACTTTTTTGAACGACAGTACCCCCTGCCGACTCTGGACGGGGCGATTAGAACCTTCACGCGACTTTACAGCGAGTCGGGTCAAAACGAACCCATTTCAAAAGAAATTCACAAATACAACGATCCAATTGGTCTGATGTTTAATGTTTATATGAAGTCTGAGCTGTTTTATGAAATGCTGAAGTTTGTGGTCGGGGATTCCATTTTCAAAAAAAGTTTGCAGGAAGTGGTTCGCCGGCATGCGTTTACTCATATCACCGAAAAAGATTTGCAACTGGTTTTTGAGGAGAAGCACGGACAAGAATTGCACTGGTTTTTCAACCAGTGGCTGCATGATACACCGACAGTCGATTACAAAAAAGGTAAAGTGAAAAAATACCAACGCGACGACAAAACCTGGGTCACCGAAGTTGAGCTTACACGCGAAGGCGATGGCATCATGCCGGTGGATGTCGAAGTGGATTTGGGAGACGGTGAAAAAGTGGTCAAACGCTGGGATGGCAAAGATGAATCCGCGACAATTATTATTGAAACCGAAAAGAAGCCCAAAAGCGTCAACGTCGATCCGGACGACCGGATCATGGACAGTAACCGTTTGAACAATGCGCGGCGGCGGCTGGAATTTCGCCCGGACTGGCCGCTGCTGAAATACATTCACATGCCGAATGACGCCATACTGGTTTTGTGGCGGCCGCTGATTGGTTTTAACAAGCACGACTCGATTCGACTGGGAATCGGAACCCGCAGCAGTTACAACGCCTTTTATAATAACCTGGCTTTAGAGGCCATGTTTGGCGTGGATTCAAAAGAGCTCGATGGTAAAGTTGCCTACTCACATCCCTTGACGCGCAAGAACTTGTTAAACCGTTACACGATTATGGCTCGTAAAAACGAAGGACGCTTTGAAGCAGATCTGAATTTAACTTTTAGCGGCTCTAAGGGAATTTTATCCCAAAGCGGGAGAAACCTTAAATTTGGCGTCAATTACAGCCGTCTTTTAAATGATGTCTACACCTTCCGCAAAGTCTCCAACGATACCGGCAAAGTCCGGTTTGAGGAGTGGGAAGATGTGAACATTCTTCTTGCTTACCTTGAGGGGAAGGCGACTCAAACTTTTGGCCGATTAAATAGCCGAGGACGACTCCGAGCTGAAATCTCGCCAGCAGGCGATGCAAAGTTTACCAAACTCAGCAGCCGTCTTACTTTAGAAACACCCTTTTTGGGTTTTAAGTGGCGGGTGCGAGGCAACCTTGCAACCTCATTTGGTCCGGATCGGTTGCCGCTGCAAGATCAGTTTCGTGGTGAGGGGGCTGCCCCGCGTGCGTTTTCAAAATGACATTGTAAAGACAGGCAATGCTGTTGGAGCATTTAGAAGAAGATATGTCGAAGGCGGTGGTTTTTTGCGGGGTTATGCCGGACAGCCTTTGCCCGCCGAGCGTTTTGCAACGCTCAATTTTGAACTCGGTTTGTCACGCGCAATTTTTATTTTTAAACCATTTGCATTTTATGACACCGGGAAAATTTGGCAAACACGCGATAGTGACTCCTTTACCCGCTCGAATGCCGGGGTGGGTCTTGCCTTTTTTGAAAATGGCTTCAACTTGTTCGGAGGGAACGTTTCTTTATTTACCAACCTCTCCGTGAAAGTGTTATTCCCAATTTGGCTTAGCGATCCACTGCCTGGTGAGAAAAAGCGGCAATTTCGGTGGTATTTTTCGCTGGGCAAGGGATTGTAATTTTACTTTAGTAAACTGCGTTTATTAATTTAAAAAATCCTTGCTTTTTTGCCCCCAAAAAGTTAAGTTCGCACCAGAATTGTAACAAATTTTATTCTTAAAATTAAATTAACGCCCCTTACATTAGCCGTGAGAGGCGTTTCATTTGTTAGTCTCATTTAAATTTGTCCAACCATAAACAAACAGAATACGACGCCATCATAATCGGCAGTGGATTCGGCGGCTCGATGGTCGCACACGTCCTCGTGAACGCCGGCAAAAAGGTCTTGATGCTGGAAAGGGGCGACTGGGTTCCTCGCGGTGAGCACAATTGGGCAGATGACGCCTCAGTAGAATTGACTCCTTATTACTCCAAAGAGATCCCTTATCGCGTATTGGCCGGCGGCAACAGCAAAATCATGGGAGCCTACACCTGTGTTGGCGGACCGTCCGTATTTTACGGCGGTGTTTCCATGCGGCTTCGTGAAGCTGACTTTGAAATGACGCCCGAAATCGTGGGCAATTCGGACGCACACTGGCCATACAAATATGCTGATTTGGAAGCCTTCTATTGCCGGGCAGAACAAATTTTAGGTATCGCCGGCGAGCCTGGCGATCCCACCGAACCAAACCGCAGCAAACCATTCCCG
>JADFPY010000288.1 GCA_022562085.1 candidate division KSB1 bacterium
AGGGCCGTTCGTTCAAGGGGTAAAGGGTCGAGCGCAATTCATGGAACAGGACCCCGCCGTAGGACGGGGAGCCGTAGGAATAATCGCGGTCGATGACCGCCACCGCCTTGGCTCCGCCCAGCGCCTGGACTCTCTTGCCTTCAGCCGCGGCTTTGGCATAAATTATCTTGGCAACTTGACTCGAACCCACGAAGGATAAGCCCTTGACGTCCGGGTGTTCTAATAGTGCAGTGACCGCTTCCTGATCTCCATGAACCACATTCAGGACTCCAGGCGGTAGTCCAGCTTCCTCAGTCAGTATCACAATCTGCTGATGAGTCAAGGGATCTTGTTCGCTTGGCTTGAGCACAAACGTATTGCCTGTTGTAATCGCGTAAGGCCAAAACCAAAGGGGAATCATGACTGGGAAGTTGTAGGGTGTAATCGCTGCGAAAACACCGAGCGGCTGCCGGATGGTTTCACAATCAACGCCCGGGGCGATGTCTTCAAGCGTATCGCCCATCAGCAAGGTAGGCATGCCGCAAGCATGTTCTACATTCTCGATGCCGCGCTGAATTTCGCCTCGTGATTCAGATGAAGTCTTGCCGTGTTCCTGCGTGAGAGAAACTGCCAGATCATCGGCCTTTTCTTCCAGTAGAGCTTTGAGGCGGAAAAGAACTCGCGCACGCTCCACAACCGGTGTTTCACGCCAGGCCGGGAACGCCTTCTTTGCTGCTTCGACGGCTTTACCCACGTCAGCGTGATTTGACAAAGGAACCCTGGCCAAAAGCTCACCTGTGGCCGGATTCGTGACCGGAAGCTCTTTGGTACTCGAAGCAGAAACCCAATTTCCACCAACATAGTTTGGGATGACGCCACTCTTATCGGTTGCTGGCTGCACGAAATTTTTCGCGGCTTTACTTGCCATCGACCTCCTCGATATTTGGCATCTAGAAATGTTTTAGCAGTGAGAACGAATCAAACTATCAAATAATGACAAAATTGTCAAGCAGAATGTTTTGATTTTCGGTGTGATTAACAGGAGACGTTAAGACTTACCCAACCAAATCCTGCAGCTCCTCAAGCATATTCCGGATCACTTTAAAGCCGCCTTTCCAGAACGTCAGGTCCGAAATATCCAGACCCATTTTAGCGATGAGGTTCTTGGGCCAGTCGGAATCTCCTGCGGCCAGAAGCGCGCGATACTTCGGCACAAACGCTTCTCCTTCTTCTTCATATTGATTAAAAAGAGCCAGAACCAGAAGCGCACCAAAACTGTAGGCATAACAATAAAACCGTGTGTGAATGAAATGCGGAATCACCGACCAGAACCATTTTTCTTCAGGAAGAAAATCTACCGAATCGCCGTACATTTCTTCGCGGCGGGCTGTCCAGAGGTTGCACAAATCATCGGCGCTCAGTCTGCGTTTGGCGCCCTCGAGATGGGCGGCCAATTCAAAAGAGATGTACATATTCTGACGTGAAATCGTACCGAAAAAGTCTTCGAGCTTTGAAGCCAGAATTTGAATCCGGCTTTCGCGGTCTTTTTCTTCGGAGAGAAGTTTACGGGTAAGGAGCATCTCGGCAAATACCGAAGCGGTTTCAGCAAGAACCAGAGGTGCATGAAAAGTCAAAAGCGAGCCTTTTTCGCAGGCCAGAACCGTGTGCAGTGCATGACCGAATTCATGAGCCATGGTATAAACGCTGTCTACGTTATCGACGTAATTCATCAAAACGTATGGATGCACCGACGGCCCAATGCTGTAACAAAACGCGCCGCCTCGTTTCCCGGGGCGAATCTCCGCGTCAATCCACTTTTCCTCAAAGGCCCGGCCAATGATTTCTCCGAATTCCGGAGAGAAACCGGCAAAACTGTCGAGGACTAATTGCTTGCCTTCTTCAAATGAAACGACGCGGTCTGATTTGGACACCGGCGCATGGAGATCGCTGCCGCGCAGTTTCGGTAGATCAAGCATCTTCGCTTTAAGCCGATTGTACTGGCGGGCCAGCGGGTAGTGGTCGCTTACTACCTGCATCATGGTTTCAACCACCTCTCCCGAGACGCCGTTGCCTAAGTGCGTCGGCTGCATCGGACTTTCGTACTTGCGCATTCCCATTTCGGTTGCATGGTCTTTGACTAAGCTATTGAAAATGTTGGTAAAAATAAGGGCGTTGTCACCATATTTCGCATTATGGGATGCTTTGGCGCGTTGCCGCAGCTCCGGATCCTGATGGCGTAACAGCTCCCGCATTTCACTTTCAGTCAGTTTTTTTTTCTCGCCGTTGATTTCCATTTCCCACTCAAAAGAGGCGGTGAACTGGTCAAAAAGGTTTACGAAAGCTGTCTTTCCGGAAAGATTTTTTTGATTAATTACCTGCTCCTCAAGTTCAGAAAGTGTGTAAGGAGTGAACAGTCGCAAAGATTCGATATAATGCCGGTAGTGATCCAATTTGCCACTGCTGAAAAATTCTTCGATTTTAGGGTCCAAAATTTTTTGAATTTCAAGTCCAAAAAATAGAGTTTCATTTTTAATCTGCGTCATGGTGTCCTGCACTTTTGCCACCATCGCTTTGAAAATATCGGAACGGCCGTTGCCGTTAAAAAGCAAATTGGATATGGCATAAGGACGATATGCGCTTTCAATAAGCTGTTCGTATTCTGTAAGCGCTTCCAGCAAGAGATCAGCGGTGCAATCTTCATTGGCGATTTTACTATGATATTTCTTTTTGAAAGATTTTCCTATTTCAATTGCAGCTTCGATATCCTGATTTATTTTCGGGTCCTCACTGGCTGGGTAAAGATCGCTCAGGTCCCAAACGATTCCGTTTGCTTTTTTCATAAAATTCCTAATTAAAAAAAGTGCTAAAGTGTTTTCGTGTTCAAATCTTAAAGAATTTGCAATTTAAAATAATTAACCATAGAATCAAGTTCTGTGACTTTTTCTTAACCGAATGAAACTGTGTTTTTAAAAACATTCTGAAAAAATAATTTTTCCACCGAAACACGCCGAAAATCACTGAGGGTCGCCGAAAGATTCTTAAAAGTCTTCTTCTTTTTGAAAAATTTGAAATGGAATAAAAATAAGCATCCTAGCCCTATTCACACGCCATGCAGTAAGAATTCGGTGAATCTCGATACCCTCGGCATCTCTCGGTGGGATGTTTTTTTTGAGTGGTCATTCATTATTTTATTTTAGTTTAAAAGTAAGGAATCAGCACTGATTATTGCACTCAAAAAGAAGTAGATGAACATCTGTCAGACCTGATCATACAACTACCTGTCACTATGGCATCTTAACCGATTTCTTAATTTATGACTTATTTTTTGTTCTTTTTTAAGAACATTAAAAATAACAGGTTGGAATTCAAAAAAATCCCTGGCATGTGTTTTGTATAAATGCAAACCGAAAATAAAATGATGACAAAATGGGAGAAACACTATGTTTCGTACGACACTATTTGACGATCAGTCTCTGTTTTATCCCTGGCAGTTTGTTCTGTTTATTGGCACCAGCCTGATTCTGGCAGCTATTATGATTTTTCTTCTGCCGCAGCTTCTCGCCTACCTGGTGGCAACAGTGCTGCTTTGGATCGGGATTCTAATTTTCGGAATTGCATTCAAATTCAAAAAGTTAAATAACCGGCAATTTTAAGATAGAAATAGTCCTCAAGAACAAAAGAAATAAGTTTAGAAAATCAGAATAGCGTTCGATAGATAGAACCTAAATTGAGCGATTGGCTTTTGCCCCGGCTTTCCGGGGTTTTAGTTGATAAAATTCAATCCCGAATAAGTCGGATGGTTATTGTAAACCACTTAACAGTTGATCCCGAAGAAGTCGGGACACAACGTAAATTCTCAAAATCAAATGCCAAAGGCCAAAAGCTAATGGCCAAGAGCGTATTTTAAGTAGAAGTAAAGTCAAAAAACTGCACATCGCTTTCAAGATCGGCAATTCAAATGAGTAGTAAGGAGTAAAAGAAATATGACCTTTGATAAATTAACCCTGAAAGCCCAGGAGGCGGTTGCAAAAGCCCAGCAGCTCGCATCAGAGCGGGGTCAGCAGCAGATTGAAGTCGAGCATTTGCTGCAGGCGCTGCTGGAAGATTCAGAAGGTGTACCGGTTTCGATTCTAAAAAAACTTGGGGCTAACGCTGATCAGATTCTCAAGCACGTGGCTGAAGCCATTCAAAAGCTGCCGCGGGTTTCCGGTTCTGGTGCCCTGGGGAATATTTATCTCTCACCGCGGATGAACGCTTTGTTTAATTCAGCAACCGAGGAGATGCGCCAGTTAAAAGATGAGTATATAAGCGCCGAGCATCTCCTGATTGCAATTGCCAGTGAAAAAAGCAGCGCAACCGCTCAATTCTTAAATCAACAGGGAGTTTCGAAAGAAAATATCTACCGGGTTTTAAAAGAAATCCGCGGCAGTCAGCGGGTGGTGGACCAAAATCCGGAAGGAAAGTATCAGGCCTTGCAGCGTTACGGCCGCGATTTAACTGATTTAGCTCAGCGCGAAAAATTGGATCCGGTGATCGGCCGCGACGAAGAGATTCGGCGTTCGGTTCAGGTGCTTTCCAGGCGAACGAAAAACAATCCGGTTTTGGTAGGCGATCCGGGCGTGGGAAAGACGGCAATTGTCGAAGGCATTGCCCAGCGAATTGCTCACGGCGATGTGCCGGATTCCCTGAAGAATAAAAAGGTCGTGGAATTGGAAATGGCGTCGTTGATTGCGGGAGCAAAGTACCGCGGCGAATTCGAGGAACGCCTGAAAGCGGTTTTAAAAGAGATCGAGCAGGCGGAAGGGCAGGTGATTCTATTTATCGATGAGCTGCACACCATGGTCGGCGCCGGCGCAGCCGAAGGTTCAGTTGACGCAGCCAACATGCTCAAACCGATGCTGGCACGCGGCGAGCTCCGCATGATCGGCGCCACCACTCATGACGAGTATCGCAAGTATATCGAAAAGGACAAAGCTTTGGAACGCCGTTTCCAGCCGGTGCAAGTCGATGAGCCTTCGGTCGAAGATACCATTTCGATTTTACGCGGCCTCAAGGAACGCTACGAAATACACCATGGCGTGCGCATTTCCGATACGGCGATTGTCTCGGCCGCGACACTTTCGCAGCGCTATATTTCCGAGCGTTTTTTGCCCGACAAAGCCATCGATTTGATCGATGAAGCCGGGGCAAAATTGCGCACTGAAATCGACTCCATGCCCGAGGAAATCGATGAAATTGAACGGCGCTCAAAACAGCTTGAAATTGAGCAGGTTGCTTTAAGAAAAGAAAAAGATGCAGCATCGAAAGAAAGACTCGAAAAGCTCAAAAAGGAGCTGGGTGACTTAAAAGAAAAAAACTCGCACCTCAAAGCCCGCTGGCAAGTCGAAAAGGAAAGTATCAGGCAAATTCGAGCAGTGAAAGAACAGATGGACGAGACCCGGCAAGCTGCGGAGAAAGCCGAACGCGAGAGCGATCTGAATAAAGCGGCGGAATTAAGATACGGCAAGTTGGGCGAGCTTGAAAAACAACTCAATGTTCTAAACGATAAACTGGCGGAATTACATAAAGACGGTTCATTGCTCAAGGAGGAAGTCACCGAGGAAGACATCGCGGACATCGTGGCGCGCTGGACCGGCATTCCGGTCTCTCGAATGATCGAGGGCGAGCGTGAGAAGATTTTGAAAATAGCCGACCGGCTGCGTGAACGGGTAGTCGGTCAGGACGATGCCATCGACGCGGTCTCTTTTGCGGTGCAGCGGGCGCGTGCCGGGCTTAGTGATGAACACCGCCCAATCGGCTCGTTTATTTTTCTCGGCCCAACCGGGGTGGGAAAAACCGAGCTGGCCCGGGCTTTGGCCGAGTTCATGTTCGATGATGAAAACGCCATGGTGCGCGTCGACATGTCCGAATACATGGAGCAGTTCAATGTTTCCCGGCTCATCGGAGCGCCTCCCGGCTA
>JADFPY010000289.1 GCA_022562085.1 candidate division KSB1 bacterium
CATGGACTGGGTAATCGGAATAGTCATGCTCATTTGGCCGGTAATAGCAGCGGTCATTTCCATGTCCGTCTGGCTGTCGGCGGCCACCAAAAGTCCTTCCTTCGGAGCAAAATACAAGGTACGCTGAAAGTCGCCGTCACCTTCGATAAAGAACTTCATACCCTGCATTGTGCCGTCGCCTTCAAGGGTAATGGTGCCCTTTACATCAATTTTTAGGCAATCGTAACCAAATTTCGTTTCTTTTCCCGTAAGTGTAAATTCCATTTCGGATTTACTCACCGTCGTGCCGCCTAAAGTATCCAGGGAATCGACATCGGTCACGCTCACCTTCTCTCCCATTTTCAGTTCACTGTCTGGAAGATTCGGAAAAAATTCACGCCCACTCGCTAAACCGCCCCCCGCGTGGGCGAGCAGCCCCAATTTGATGCTATCGAGTTCTACCGATTCAATTTGATCGCCGCTTGGGGTGATGGTTTTCCGAACCCGCTTACCGATTAAACCCTCGGGATCTTTAAAAGTAGAATCCATCATTGAACTAACCATCTCAAACAACATCGATTCGTAAACCAATAGGTAGGTCAAATTGCCGTCTTTATTTTCACCTTCAGAAGTTATCTTTATTTTCGCGTTAATTTTTGAATTCGACTCCATTTCAGAACCCATCATCTCCTGAAGTGACTCCATTTTGGAATCCATGTTGTAATGTAGAACCGTCCCTTTCGCCATTTTATATTTTAGTTTATAGGAATCCGAAGCGTGGCCAGAATTGAAATTTAGATTGAAAAGAACCGCAGCGATTCCAAAAAGAACCAAGTATCTGTGTTTCATCTTTCCTCCAGGGTTAATTTAATTTTGTTCGATGTATTTGAAAGTCTGATTCGTATTAGCCGCTTGCCAGGCGGTGCGAAATAGCAGCTTGGCTATCATAGCGATCTTGCCTTCGTTGATTTTATCGGAATGATCGGTGACTTTGTGATAATCTTCATGTTCGCCGGTATGGTAAAAAAGCACGGGAATCTTCTTGCGTGCAAAATTATATTGGTCGCTTCTCCTAAAAAACTGTTCTGCGTTGTATTCAAGAGTTAAACCGACAAATTTATTTTCTCGCGTGTTGATTTCATTGAGATCCGGACTGCGGGTGTAACCCACGATAGATACTTTCTCCCCGTCATTCCGGCCAATCATATCCATATTAAACATGGCTTTTGTGTCAGTAAGAGACCAGAGTGGTCTTTCCACATAAACTCGTGAGCCAAACAATCCTTTTTCCTCCCCGGCAAAGGCAATAAAAATAATGCTTCTCTTAGTACGAGGCGCTAATGAAAACGCCTCCGCGATTTCCAGAAGCCCAACCGTCCCGGAGGCATTATCATCCGCGCCGTTAAAAATATTGTCTTCATTAGGCTTAAAATCTTTTTCGTTAATTCCAACGTGGTCGTAATGTGCCCCGATGACGATTGCTTCATTTTTTAATTTTGGATCGGACCCTTCCCACAAGGCAACTACATTTTTAGTGGTTTCGGATTCGATTTTAGTGGAAGTTTTAAGATTGACCGTAAAGTTAGCAATTTCAAATGATTTGGTTTCCAGAGAACTGTCTATTTCCTTTTGAATCGCCTTCAAACTGTCCACACTCCCGAAGATTTGATTTATGAATTTTTTCCCGACCTGAACAACTGGTATTTTTTTATCCTCGGAAAGCGATAACGTCAGAGGCACGGCGTCAGCCGGAATGTTCTTATACAAAGAAGGCCATGGGAATCCCCGTGGTCTCATAGAGCGGTGATTTAGGGGATCGTTCACGACCAATAATGCAGCCGCACCATGTGCAATGGCATTTTCAACTTTTGAGCGAAGTTGAAAATGAGCTGAACTTTTCATTCCGTCAAAAACACTTGTGGAATCTTTTTCAGCCGGCTCATGGCGAAAAATTAAAACAACTTTATCTTTAACATCGATATTTTGATAATCATCGTAATTAAATTCAGGAGCTGTAATTCCATAACCGGCAAAAATCAACCCGCCTACCGCTGCACTGTTTGCCGTAAATCCGTAAGGCATGAACTCTCTTTTAATACGGAATGAGATTCCCGGTTGACCGGTTTCCGTTAGCTTTAAATAATTTTCTTCTCCTAATCGAACCCGATTCACATTAAATTCTTGAAAATAGCTGCCACTTAAAGGCTCCAATCCATACCGCTTAAATTCAGCTGCCAGATAATCTGCGGCAATGTTCAAACCCTCGCTCGGAGTGTTTCTTCCTTTTAGTAAGTCGGAAGCTAAAAAATCGATGTGCTTTCTGACATCTGCAGGACGAATCGAATCGAGCGCAGACCTGGACGGACCATTTGAAGAGGCAAGTGCGATTAAATTAAAAAATAACGCAAGCAGTAAAATTGAGTTTGAAGCTTTTTTCATTTATACAATCCTGTTAAAGATTTAAATTTTCCTGATAAAATAAACGATTGGGGTTGTCCAAAAGTCTAGACATGTCGTTTGCGAATCCTGCGTTTCTTTGCAGGATGAAGCAATCTCATGCTTGCGGAGGAGATTGCTTCGCAAAAAAACGCTCGCAAAGACGTCCTTTTGCACACTTTTGGACAGGCCCATCGGTAGTAAGTGAAAGTTAAATCAAAGATGGACTTTCAGGGGAGTGTTTCAGCGCTAATTCTCATCCTCTTTCTTTGCGGGTTCTGCTTTTTTCTTAGCTTTTGCAAGGGCCATAATTCCCGGTAGATCGATTCCGCCAAGAAACTCCAGGGAAGCACCGCCGCCCGTAGAAACATGGGAAATTTTATCTTTTACGCCGGCTTTTTCAATCGCAGCGATGGAATCGCCACCTCCCACAACTGTGAATGCGCCACGGTCGGTCGCTTGAGCCACTGCGTTGGCAATTTCGATTGTTCCTTTGGCGAAATTGTCATCCTCAAAAATTCCCATCGGACCGTTCCAGAAAATAGTTTTCGCCTCATTTACAATCTCTTTGAATCTGGCAATTGTTTTTGGCCCAATATCAACCCCTCTCCAGTCCGCAGGAATTTCGGCATCGTCACTGGTTTTGAATCCCGAGCCAGCTTTTCCATTGGCAATAATATGATCTTCAGGAAGTAAAAATTGCAACTTTTTATATGGGTGCGGATTCTGAGCAACAACCATCGAATTGTAAGCCATTGCAATTCTTTCTTCATCTAAAATCGAGTTGCCAACCCCTACCTGTTTGGCTTTGAGGAAAGTGTAGGCCATGCCACCACCGATCAGCATCGCGTTAACCCGGGTTACTAAATTATGGATCACTTTTAGCTTGTCGGAGACTTTGGCGCCGCCCAGAATCACCACGTAGGGCTTTTCAGCATTCTCCAGCAGTTTGGTGAGATTCTCCACTTCGGATTGCATTAGATAGCCCGCGCCTGACTCTTTGATAAGTTTAGCAACGCCTTGTGTAGAAGCGTGAGCGCGATGAGCTGCACCAAAAGCGTCGTTAATATAAACGTCTCCTAAATTGGCTAACTGTTTGGCAAACTCAGCATCATTCGCAGTTTCCTCTTTGTGAAAACGAGTATTCTCGAGAAGTAAAACTTTTCCGTCAGCCAAGCCGTTTGCAAGATTCTCAATGCTTTCACCGACACAGTCAGTGGCCATTTTTACATCCTGACCGATAAGTTCGGACAATCGTTCGCAGACAGGCTTAAGTCTAAACTCTTCTTTAGCTTCACCTTTCGGACGCCCCAGATGCGACATCAGAATAAGTTTTCCTTTGTCGCCGATTATCTTTTTTATTGTTGGTAAAGCAGCCTCAATTCTTGTATCATCTATTACCTTACCGTCCGCGATTGGGACATTAAAATCAACTCTTGTGAGGACTCGCTTCCCGGATAAGTCCAAATCATCGATTACCTGCCGGTCCATTTAACCTCCTATTTTGGGTAGATTTGAGAGTCATCTTTGAGATGACTCTCAAATTAAAAGTCACTTGGGAACAAAATGTTTGAGTCTAGAAGTATTGATTTTACTCATCTCAGTCAACCTATAAACACAGATGCACTGGTCATCGGCGGGTTGGGGTTTTACTCTGAGTAGCGCCGTATTCGCCTCCACATAAACGCCATTAGGGAGTTGAATGCGAACTTTGGTGGCAAACTTCTTTGCAGCCATTGCTATGTTCCTCCAATGGCTAGTAAAAGCAACTCCGCCCAGGCTTAAATTGAGAATCTGACCTTCGAGGGGCCTGCCGTTTAAACCAAAGACCGTGATTCTACAAAAGTTTTCTTGGGAAGTATCGACGCGCGGATACTTACGTTTTTCAACTGGTTTCATTCTTCGTGAAAAGAATGGTAAGAATTATTAGGTGCTATTTTAAAAATTTATGGTGAAAAAAGCAAGGAAAAAATCAACTCCCATTTGCACTGGTTTTGGGTTGGGTAAAATGAAGATCAAAAGTCATGAGGGTATAAAAGTGAAGGAAGGAACCTAAAGTTCTTTTAACACTGTGTAAACGAGCTCAACTAATTCGATTGGCACCAGGCTTCCTGGACTTAGAATTTCCCTGATTTTATTAGAAATTTCCCAACTTGCAGTCCAGTCATCCCATTTATTGTAATAGGCGCTGCTCGCTACGTAGGCAACAATCGATTCAGCGATAATTTCAATAGCGTTGTCTTCTATTTCGGGATCGTTAAGATCAAATATCAACTTAATTTCAAATTTGGGCATGAACTCCGCAACAATTTGAGCAACCAGCTTTAAATGATTCGTTTTTAAAATTTGCTGTGGTGATTTATTCTTACCCTTTCCTGTGCCGTTTGTATGTCCGTTTGTCAGCTTAGAAACGCTAGAGAAACCGGAGTCCGAGTTCGCCTGCTTTCTCGCGAATTTATAGTAATCAGGTCTCTTACTGGTTGGTATTTCATACAAAACTATCCAGTCGGCCAGTGGCTCCATTACATAATGTTGTACCTGGTTGGGTCTAACAAAAAATCTGGACAAAACGGTGTGATTCGATTTTATTCCTGAATTAAATCTGAGTATATACGTCCCTTGAGGCAGCGCCACATAAGTTTCGCCTTCTCCGGATTCTTGAAAGACCCGGGCAAATGCTTTTTTGATCCTTTCTTCCGCAAGATGGTAGGTAAAGCGCTCGACAGAAATGGGATTGTCATAAACTTTGATAAGTTCAAGCATTTCCGGCTCAAAATTGGCCGTTATCATAAATTTTCTAAAAGACAGTTTCACTTTACCAAAATTACGTAATTCCCTGCCCTTATCTTCTAAAAGGTCGATGAGCCGGAAATATGTTCTGGAACCGGTTTGAATTGGCTGAGGCAAATTCTTGTAAATAACGGGCGGGGCATCAGTGTCTTCATAAAGATTAAGCGCTTCGTAATACTCATAACAAGACTTTTCATAGTACTCAACATTCAATGGGGCTTTTTCCAGAAACATTAAATTCTTGAATACCAGTGAACGGGAAGCAATATCGCGTGGGATTTCATTTTTTCTTTCGGATAGAGTAAGAGTTTCGTAAATTTCCATCACTTGATTGATGTAAACGGTTAAAAGCTCTTCAAAAGCACGAAGTTCATGAATTCTGGACTTGTCTTCGTAATATAGTTTCTGGTATTCCAGATAAGCATTAAGAATATTGTGCTCATGCTGGCGCATTCTATCAATAAAAATGCTTGGCTGGGTTTGTGAAAATCCCTTTAAAACAAAAACCGAAAAGCAAAAGTAAACGATTAAAATGCGGGAATGCGCTCTCACTTAGTTTCCCCCTTAGCAAATGCTTTATTCGACATTTTAAAACAATCGATCATCTGAAAGTTCTTGTGACGATTATCCAGTAGATCTGCTAAACGTGTATAAAGTTTTCTTCCAACCCATACTTCATGGGGCAGCCTTGTACTTAGAAGGGGTTCTTTTAATTCATTTTGGGCTA
>JADFPY010000290.1 GCA_022562085.1 candidate division KSB1 bacterium
CCACCTGATCATGAGCGTGGCTATCGCCCTGCCCATCCCCGGCATGCGAAGTCTGGCGCGTTTCTTGTGGACCTTCGTTTTCTGGTTCAAGACCCAATTCGGCCGCTCCGGCGATACGGGAACCGGCCGGACGCCCAACGTCCATACCCCGTTGGTGATGGCTCTGTCCCTGCTGCCCTTGGTCGGCGGCGTTGCCTACCTCGCGTCCGCGCCCATGCGAAGCAAGGTCCTAGTCCGTCTGATGCTGGACCAAACAGCCTGGAAGATGCCCTTTGATCTCTACCGGAGGACCCACATCGGCCGCTGGCTGGCGCCGCCGGCCAGGGTCTAACCGAGCAAAAGTCCCCCTTTCCTAAAGGGGGATTTAGGGGGATTTTTATCCACCATCTGGAGATAAAAATTCACATTGAGCTTTTTAAAGATAGATGACTCAAGACAGAAAGGCAAATTGCTGTGGGAGAGATAATTGCGAATAGTGATATCTAACATTAAGCCATTAGGACTTCGATGAGCAGAATCTTGGAAGGTCGTGATGCCGGGAGGCGGATGGTGTCGGTTTCCCAAATTCCGATGGCGTCTCGTTTTCCGAGTTGTTCGCCAGCAGTTTCGATTTCTCCTTCAATGACGAAAAGGTAGAGGCCGTTTTCTTTGCTGTGCAGGGAGTAATCAACGGAATTTCCTTCATCGAGATCGGCTAACGAAAAATAGGCATCCTGATTCAACCAGAGGAGAGCATTTGCTTCTTTGGGTGCAACAATGGTCTGAATTTTGTTTTTACGCTGCGCAGGATCGTAAGTGGCCGGGTCGTAGCGCGGTTCATGTCCTTCTCCGTTTGGCAGGATCCAGATTTGCAGGAAGTTTACCTCATCTTGCGCAGAATGGTTATACTCCGAGTGCCAGATGCCGGTGCCAGCCGACATAACCTGGACGTCGTTCGGTTTGATGACTTCCTCGTGGCCGCCACTGTCTTTGTGCGCCAAGGTTCCTTTGAGTGGGGTGGAGACGATTTCCATGTTGTCGTGTTGATGGCGGCCAAAGCCGCGACCCACCTCGACGATGTCGTCATTGAGGACACGCAGTTTGCCGAAATTGACTCGCTCCGAATCGTACCAGCTCCCGAAACTGAAAGAATGATGGGTTTTCAACCAACCGTGGTCAAAATAGCCGCGGGAATTTGCTTGATGGACGGTTTTCTGCATAACTGGTCCTTTTGAAAAAGAAGCACTCTCCCGGTGATTTACTCGCCTCTCTCACTGCAACTTTTCCAGTTTATTTTGAAACTCCAGAGATTCTTTTTCATAAATGGACGTGATTTTTTCCAGCTGTTCATAAAGCTCGTCAATCTGCGGGCGCAAGACACCATTTTTCTTTGGCAGTGCCGCGATTGCCTCCACATTGCCTTCGCTTGAGGCTTTCACCAGAAGCTCGGTATTTTCGCGGAATTCAGACTCCAACTGTTCGATGGCGCTTTCAATCTCACTAATCTTCTCAGCCATGGGCTTTAAAACTCTGGTCTTTTCCTGAAGCAATTCCGCTTTCATTTTTTTTTGCGCTTTGCGATCGGCTTTTGTAAGGCTTTTGGCCGGTGCTTTGCGGTTGGAGCTTTTGAGGTCAGTTTCATCCTCCCATCCCACGTTATCGAGAAAGTCCTGGTAGGTGCCTTCAAAAAGGGAGACGCGATCTTTGTCAAAGATAATCAGCCGTTGGGCCAGAGCATGCAGGTACATTTCGTTATGAGTGACTATGATCACGGAGCCGTCAAACTCGGTAATTGCTTCCATGAGAGAATCGCAGGACTCCATGTCGAGATGGTTGGTCGGTTCATCCAGAAGCAGCAAATGAGAGGGAGTAACGAGAAGTTTTCCCAGCAGAACCCGGCTTTTTTCACCGCCCGAAATCACGGATATTTTTTTGAGCGCAGCATCTCCTGAGAACATCATAGCGCCGGCAATATTTCTTGCCATTTGCGGCAGGCATTGAGAATCTGCACTCGTAATCTCTTCAACAATGGTTTTATTAGCATTGAGTTTCGCAACATTGGTCTGACCAAAAAAACCTGTTTTCAGCTTCGGGTGCGTACTGATGCTTCCGCTCAAAGGCTTAAGTTCGCCAGCCAGGATCCTCAGCAAAGTTGATTTTCCTTTGCCGTTTTTTCCAATCACGCAGATTCTTTCCGCCTTCCCGATGTTTAAAGAAAAGTTGTCGATCAGGTACGGTTTTTCTTCCGAATAAGAAAAAGAGAGATCCTGCGCTGCCATCATCCGTGCCGCAGGGAAGTGAACGGAATTAAACGCAAAGTCAAGCGTTTGCTGTTTTTCCAACGCATCCAGTTTTTTCTGTTTCTCGAGACTTTTGACCCGGGATTGCACCATTCCTGCCAGCCGGGCTTTCGCTCTAAACCGCCGGATAAACAACTCGGTTTGCTGCCTTTTCTTCTGGTCGTTCAGGCGGGTTTTTTCGTATATTTCTTCTTCCTGTGCGATCTGGTTGTAGAGTTTTTCCGTGTTTCCGGCGGCTTTCCTTACTTTCTGCCGGTGGATAAGCATGGTATGCGTGGTCACGCCGTCCATGAACTGGCGGTCATGAGTAATCAGCATGAGCTCATTTTTCCACGATCTCAAAATAATTGTCAGCCACCTGATGGCGACAATATCGAGGTAGTTATTCGGTTCATCGAGGAGCAAAAGGTCTGGATTTGCGACCAGCACTTTGGCCAGGTTGAGCCGGATTTGAAAGCCGCCTGAAAAGGTCGATGGGTGCTGCTGCATATCCTCTTCTGAAAATCCCAGCCCGGAGAGCATTTTTGCAACCTTCCATTCAGCGTGTTCTTCGGTTTCATGCAGGCCCAGGCACCCTTCCTCGAGCACGGTCTCTTTGCTGAACTTGATATGCTGCTCAAGACAGCCAATCCGGTACCCGCGCGGAATGGAAATCGTCCCTTCATCCGGTTCGGCACGGCCCAGAATCAGTTGAAACAGGGTGGTTTTGCCAAAGCCGTTTCTGCCGACCAGGCCTATTTTCTCACCGCGATTTACATTGAAGCTCAAATTCTTAAAAAGAATTTGTTTGCCGTAAGATTTTTCGAGGTTAATGGCTTTAATCATTTTATGTGGGGTTTTGTGTTGAATATTCCAAATTAAGACATTCAATGACACACTTTATAACGTGGGTCATTTTGATCTATGTCGCAATAACGTGGTCACAAATCAACGAAAAATGACCACGTTGTTTAAACATGGTCCTGACATGACCACGTTTTTTCAATAACGTGTCCATAAATCAATAAAATTTGGACACGTTTTCATAACATGTCCACGTTATGGACACGTTTATCGAGACAAAAGATCATAGAGTTTTTGATTAAGATAGAGGAGTTCTTTGCCTAACTTTTTGCTTTGAATAAAACCTTTAGTTTCAAGAGCTTTCAAGTAAACTGCTGCTGTCTTTCTTTCTGCAAGTCCTTCGTCAACCAAGAATTGCACCTTGGTATAAGGTTGCTTAAAAAGCAATTCGATCAGTTCTTTTGAGTAGACCCGACCTGGAAGTTTTTCTTTCGCTTCGAGAAGGGTTTGCTGCATCAAGTCACGAATAGCAATAATTTTCTGCTTGGTCTGTACAGCCGTGTTTTCAACAGCCTCAAGCATGTAAAGCACCCAGGGCTCCCACTGACTTTTTTCTGTCACCTCGCGCAAAAACCGGTAATAATCCGATTTCCTGTTGATAATGTATTGACTCAGGTACAGCACCGGCAATTCAAGCAGGCTTTGCTGAATAAGATAGAGAATACACAGGATACGGCCCGTCCTGCCGTTGCCGTCTGAAAAAGGGTGAATGGCCTCAAATTGGTAATGAATGACCGCGAGCTTAATCAATGGGTCGATTTTATTCTCGGCATGGATGTACTCTTCCAGATTCTTGAGCTTTTCTCTGATGACTCCCTCACCCTCCGGCGGTGTGTAAATCACCTCGCCGGTGCGGTCGTTCGCAATTTTTGTACCCGATATATTTCGTATGCCAGCCTGATTTTTTTTGATAGTTTGCACGATTTGAATAAACAGGTTGGTTGTAAGTGTGGGTTTACTTTTCAGCGCCTGGTAGCCATCCCAAATGGCTTCCCGATAGCGCAGCACTTCTTTGGTCGCCGGGTCTATTTGACCGGTTTTGGCTGAAAAAGCCCTGAACAACGCATCTGCGGTTGTGATAATATTCTCAATCTCGGAGCTGGCCTGGGCTTCCTGCAAGGTGATGGTGTTGACGAGCATGGTTTGATTGGGGATGGTTTGCCCCAGGCCCTTCAGCTCTGCCAACGCTTTATTGGCGGCAATCGCTTTCTTTAAAACAGCCTTTGTTTCCAAATCTGCTTTAGGCGGCAGCAACGGCAGAGCATTGTAGGGTTCGGCCGGATCGAACGGCATTGCTAACTCCTATTTATTATTTGCGCTAATTCCCGCACTCAGGTTTTGCGTGGCGGCAACAAATGCAGTATTCTTCGGGATTTTAAGCAGATAATTTACAGAATTCAGGGAAGCAAGTCAAATGGAAAGTTCTCAATATTCGCGGGGTCAACTTTTATTTATGTGGGGCAAATAGAAGAAAAAGGCCAGGAAAATTTTTCCTGGCCTGAACAATATTTCTCTTACTTTTGCGGCTTTTTCTTGAAACTTTTCTTCTCGTGCTTCAAACTCGGTTTCCCTTCGTGCAGAAGTTCACCAGCCCGGTATAGCTTCATGTTTTTGATATGCTCCTCACCGACTGCCTTGATAGCCTTATGGGCCTTCATCTTGAGTTCCGGCAGCTCGCCAATAAACTCAACAACCACATCTCCCGATGCCAACTTTTTGTGCCGCTCAATAGCTTCCCTTTTGTGCCGCTCTATAGCTTCCCCCGCGACACCGTCTTTGGAGTGAAAGTACTCTGCTTTCGCGCCTTCTTTGTACTCTCGAATCAAATGCAGCTTTTTTGCCGATTTCAATTCCATGGCCTTTCTTAGATCCGCAGGAAGTTTATGTACGGCCCGGGCATCAATAATGAGTTCGAGTTTGGCCATCTCTTTGGTAGCTTCGGTAATTTCGGCGGATTGATCCGTAGAGGTGATTGTGTTGTCGTTGGTGCAGCTCAGCACCACAACAAAAATCAGGACGACCAGTCCGACCAGGACGTTTTTGGCGAGCGTATCCCGCTTGTTCGACACTTTCATTTTCATAATTCTCCTTTTAAGGTTTGATTTGTTTTGTGAAAAAGGAATCACAGCGCTGTGGGTTAATTTTCTTGTTGCAACAAGATTTAAATCCAAGATTGTGTTGGCGTATTCTCCCCTCTTGATCGGCAGCAGGGAGAGCACATCCCGATCGCAGGCCATTTCCCGTACCCGGTCAATATAGGCGTCCAAGACTAGGGCGAACGGATTAAAAAAGACCACCGCCCGCACGAACTTCTGCAAAATATTCTTCAGGTAATCATGGTTTTTGATATGAATCAATTCATGACTGAGAACGATTCTAAGAGATCTCTCCGGTGCAGAAGTCAGAATCTGGGCCGGCAAAACAATAATGGGTTTAAAAACACCCATGCTGTAAGGTGAGATATCATCCGGGCTGATCAGACAAGTTACCTCTTTTTTCAATGCCAATTCCGCTTGCAGCTCTTTCAACAACCGCGACACCCAAGGGTTCTTGCATGGGCGTAATTTCGTGCGGCGGAGATATAGAATCACAAGCTTCACAATAAAGTAGATGAGGCTTAGCGCAACGCCTGCAACCAGCAACCTGCCCAACATTTCAGCGCCGCTGAGACGCTGACTCACCGCGGCGACTTGCAATGCAACCTGCCGGGCCGGGATTGCGAGGACAGATCCGGACAACCCCTCGTTCAGTTGATTACCGATAAAATATCTGCTGAAAGTAGCCGGCAGAAGGAGACAGTAACTCAAC
>JADFPY010000291.1 GCA_022562085.1 candidate division KSB1 bacterium
CCAACATAACTTATGGATTCATGATAAACTAGACAATATAACGGCAAGTTTGAGCGGTCGTGGTTTGACACCTAACTTGGTAAATGATATTGAGCCTTGAAAATCCACAAAGGTAACCCAGTGGGCACGAGCCCCACCATCCGCTCCAAACAACTGTTAGCCGCTGAACGTTAACCTTTACCTAATGAGCAACATTTTTCTATACTTAACAAATCTTTCAGCTTCAATTCTGTAGATATAAACACCTGAGGCGACACTTACTCCGGCCCCATTCTTTCCATCCCACTGAACTATATGAAAGCCAGCTGATCGGTTTTTGTCAATCAAAGTTCGAACCTTTTGACCAAGTATATTATAAATGACTAATTTCACATCTGATGCTTTTGGTAAATCGTATCTAATGGTAGTATTGGGGTTAAACGGATTCGGATAATTCTGCATAAGTGTAATCTGATTTGGGATTGCGGTTTCAGAATAATAAATATCTTCAACAGAGGTGACACCACCACCCGTGGTTGTCTTAAGAATTGTTCCATGACCTCCAACCACCCAACCGGTACTGGCATCGATAAAATAGACAGAAATCAAAGTAAATCCCGTTACGCTGTTTCGGGAAATCCAGTTGGCTCCGCCATCTGTAGTCTTGAGAATCATGCCACTTAGTCCAACCGCCCAACCGGTACTGGCATCGATAAAATAGACAGATGACAACCAACTAAGTCCACCACTGTTTTGCGAAATCCAGTTGGCTCCGCCATCAATGGTCTTAAGAATGATACCACCCGTTCCAACCACCCAACCCGTAGTAGCATCGATAAAATAGACAGATGACAACGTCTCTTCCGTTCCACTGTTTTGCGGCAGCCAGTGTGTCCCACCATCGACGGTCTTAAGAATCATGCCACCCGTTCCAACCACCCAGCCGGTTCTGACGTCGCTGAAATTGACAGAGTGAAACGTTTTTCTCGGTACACTGGCTTGATGGAACCAGGTTGTTCCACCATCGATAGTCTTGAGAAGATTGCTACTACCCCCGACTGCCCAGCCGGTATTGGCATCGGTGAAATAGACTGAAAGCAACGCCTTCGATGTTTGACTGTTTTTTAAAATCCAATTAGTTCCGCCGTCGGTGGTTTTGAGAATTGTTCCAAGACCTCCAGCCACCCAACCGGTACTGGCATTGATAAAATAAACAGAACTCAAAGTCTGTAACGTGCCACTAACTTGAGGGGTCCAGTTGGTTCCACCATTAGTAGTCGTGAGAATGGCACCATTTTTTCCAACCGCCCAACCAGTATTGGCATCGGTGAAATGGATAGATAACACCCATTCTGATGGCCCGCTGTTTTGAGATAGCCAGTTTGTTCCACCATCGGTGGTCGTGAAAATGGCGCCACTCCCTTCAACCACCCAACCGGTAGTGGCATCGGTGAAATGGACAGAAGTCAAGAATCCTGACGTTCCACTCGTTTGCGAAATCCAGTTTGCTCCGCCGTCGCTGGTCTTAAGAATGGTGCCCTCTCTTCCGACCGCCCAGCCGGTATTGGCATCGGTGAAATGGACTGAATACAACCATTCTGACGTTCCACTCGTTTGCGAAATCCAGTTGGTTCCGCCATCAATGGTCTTGAGAATGATGCCCTGTATTCCGACCGCCCAACCGGTATTGGTATCGGTGAAATGGACTGAATACAAACTGTTTGATGTTCCGCTGGCTGATGTTCCGCCGCCATCGGCTTGTACGTGCCAATTTATTCCGCCATCAGTGGTTTTTATAACAGTTCCAAAATCGCCCACTGCAATGGCTGTGTTTGGGTCAAAGATGTAAATGTCATGAAGTGTATTCCCCTGCGGCATTGGGTTTTGCCAGAACCAGCCATCCTGGGCGTGAACATTCACGCTCAAAACGGTCGCCAGGACGAACAACCTGATCCTGTAGTTCATATTTAACCCCATTCATTGCTTATGGATTACAATCCGGCTAACGCCTACAATCACTGGCGAATTCGGAGCGCCAGCGTAGAATTTGTCCAGTGAATTGTTTTGTTATGTGTTCTTATCATCATATTCTCAACGGTTTGGCTATAAGTAGTGGCGGGTTTCAATGTTCTAAACCTTTCGATTTTTCGAACAAAACCGCCATTACTTATGGCATGTGTTAAATTATTTTTACTTAGTTGCAATTACAGCACTTGAAGGCCCTGTCAAAGGCATAGTAGAAGTTTCTCTATAGCCAATTTCCTTTGCCCACCTATCAAAGTCTGCTAAAGAAAAGTCATAACCTTCACGTGTTTCTATCAACATATTTAATGACATCATGAGACCAAAAGCATTTTTACTGCGGTCGTCATCTATAATGTTCTCAAGAACCACTAAGGCCCCTCCTTGAGGTAGGGCGTCATACGCTTTTTTGATGAGCATCTTTTTATCCTGAGTTCCCCAATCATGAAGAATGTTTCCCATAGTAATGATATCCGCTTTTGGAAAGTCTTCCTTGAAAAAATCTCCGGATTGAATAATTATTTTATCACCCAGGCTCATGTTGTTTATAGTTTCTGTTGCTACTGGACTTACGGGAGGTAAGTCAAAGGAAATACATTTCATATGATCATTATTCAGAACTACTTGAGCAGAAAGATACCCTCCAGCACCTCCTATATCGCAAAGCGTACCATAGTTGGAAAAATCAAACTTATTAGAAAAAATCATGAAGTTTCCCATTTGTATTCCGCCCATTGCTTTTAAAAATTCTCGAAGTTTTTCTTCGTTGGCATAAAGTTCTTCAAAAAGAGGTTTACCACCGGTTTTCGTTTCATTTTGAGGGGCACCTGTTTTTAATCCATCTTCAAGATTATGCCAGAATGGATATAATCTATTATTAGACATTTCTAACATACCACCAACATAGCTTGGTTTACTTTTATCGAGAAATAAATCTGTATCTTCTGCGTTTCTGTACAAAGCAGTTTCCTTCAAGCCACTTCTTTTTAGAAAACCTAATGCTACCAAGGTGTCTAAAAAATCATAAAGACCTCTTTCATGCAAGCCTAATCTTGTCTTAATGTCTTGTCCTGATAACTCCCCATTTGCTAAATGCGTAAATAGCCCCATATTAACTGCTGTGAGTAGTGTTTTTGATGCCCAAAATCCCATTCCAATTTGCATTATTTTAGAAGGGTTTACTTGTTTTTCTGTCATTGCTTCCATTCTATTCCTTTTCTAATTGTTATAGTTTATTATTATAATTTTCGCTTCTAATTTATAACTCATTGTTCCAATCAATCCATATTAGCAGGATAAACGCAATGTGCTTATCCAGCCTATACACATAACGCGAGCGTCACTTGACCGCTTCAACGCCCAACGTTCAAAAAAACCGACTGCGGATGCCTTCCCCTCAAGCTCTGGAAATCACGCTACTGAAGCGGGTCAAGTGCACGCACAGTTAGCGCCAACCGACGCTACAAAACCGACGACTATCACCAAAGGCAAACACCTCAAAGCACGAACCGACCTGCGCAATAGAAAGAGATCTATTGACGCGAATACGGTCTGCACTGCGACACATAATATTATTATTGATTTCCATTCCATAAGTTTTTAGAGATGTCCATACATATGTAAAACTTGCCCGCACTTTTATGAATCGCCCCATATATTTTCCTACCTCACGCAACCTTCACCATTCACTGAGACTGAAATAGTTTACCCACAAGAAATATGCTATACCTATCAGGAAATATGCTATACCTATCACCCTCAGCACAAATTTAAAATCAAATACACCCTTTTCCCGTAACTTCTCCCACCAGCTCTTGCCTGTCGGCTCGGGATGGTCTCTAAACTTAGTCCTCATAAATTACCCCTTGCTTGACAAAATTGTCGCCGCTTTTATGAATCAAAACCCCAACAAATCCTTGATAAAACTCAAACGCACGCCTTTTGCAAGAACTGCCAGAGTAATAATTAGACCGATGCCAAGAAGCCACTCGAATGTAACTACATAAATAAAACTTTCCCCGTCGCCAGGGACAACATCGTGATCGAATAAAAAAAGTGATATCAAACCACCCATAAAGAGTTTCCTATGTATTGGCGAATCCCAAAAGTTTATCTATTCTCTCAAGAGCCGATTGTTTACATTCTTCTTCGGTTCTAATCCATTCGCTGGTTTCAGGGTTTCTATAAGGCAAGTAGCAATTTTCAAAATTTTTATCCAGAATATCATCTTCTTTTGGTTAGCAAATATACTCAATCCAAGCATCATCGAAAGTAGTCCTTTTGCTTTCTGGTAGGGCTTCGCGGAACCTAAAATAGGCTTTTTCGAGAATAGCAAAGTCTTTTTGAACGATGTCGAGTGTTGTCATAGGTTTGTCGAATTCGTTTTTAGCGCCGAAAATAAGGCTGTACTTAGTGTCGAGAAATGGATTTCGAAATTCGGTACAGGATTTGAGAAATTCTTGATGCGTGAACAAATCAGTAATTTTCTCAAAGGACAAATCAACAGCTTTCTTGGTAGTATTTCGATTCAGGAACCAACCAATAACTGCTGCAGCAAGTGCAACTGCGGAACCAACGATAAAGTATTCTTGAGCCGTCAAAGTTATTTTTTTATCCTTGATGGATTATTTGGAATTATCATATTCTGGTTATTTGTGCGATTTATTTACGAACCTAACGCAAAGCTGAGCCGCAAAGGACGGCAGGGCACCTAACCTGCTAATTAAAAATAACTTCCGGAGGCCACAAAAGCAAGCCAAAAAGTCCGAGCCCTTTGTCGGCTCCAGCTATTGTTAGAAGCTTGTACGAGACTCCATGAAACGGGCAGTAGAACGGTGCCGGTCGAAGCCTCCGAATGTGTTTTCCACCTTTTCGGCAATCAGAGAATCCCAAACGGTCCATTTATAAATTAAAAGAGTACGAATATCGCGAAGAACCCGATTTATAATCCGATGAGTATATACCTAAATAAAAACATTGGCAATTATCAACTAAACTCAGAAAGTGAACTCA
The DNA here is from genome assembly GCA_022562085.1 of candidate division KSB1 bacterium. Taxonomy (NCBI): domain Bacteria; kingdom Pseudomonadati; species Candidatus Zhuqueibacterota bacterium. Next base: position 5,014 of record JADFPY010000291.1, read on the forward strand.
CTATTTGGAGCGATCAGCGGGCCTTCTGTCTTCAAAGGACTTCTACCGAAGCTCCTTAGTGTATGCCTATAGTCGTAAATTTGATGCTCAAAAGTATCTTCTAAGTTGATAAAAACTGAATTATGAAAGGTGATCATTTTATACTATCCTGACTCATCATTTTCAGTTTTGCCTGTGGATAACAACATATACTTTATATCTATATCTTTCAGTAAGCTTATTGCATCTTTCACTTGGTCTTCTTGTACCATTAGAATGGCCGGTTGTACAGCTGGACTGGCAAAATGGAAATTCTCACCTTTAAAATAATAGTTTATGTTTTCGCTATCGAGAATGCTTTTGATGAATGCAATGTCGCCAAAATTGTAAGTAGATAACACAGGTTTGAATTCAACATATTCTGGTTTACAATCGGGTGCTCCCAATTCTTCCGGAAGTTCTTCAACAAGGGGAATGTGGCAATCCGTACAAAATGTGAATTTCTCCCGGTATTCTGCTTTGCATTTCGGACAAAACATTGCAAACCTCTGCTTTAAGTTTCCATTGCTCTAACGTTTTAAATGAACGGCCTAAAAGCCGGAATATAACACGGCTTTTAGGCCGCATAATACCGAGACTTAGCTTTTAAATTTGGACAAACACTGCAATTTTCGCTGGATAAGACTCTGACGCCGGGTTTATACAGCATTGTAAATTGAAGAAAAGGTTTCTCATGTCCTAACCAATAAAGAATTTCGACGATGTAGATAAACAGGGTGATGTGTGGTCTTTAATATTAAAAAAAATCCTTGCTAAAGCAAGGAAAATTCATTCAATAAGCACCTTGGATTACATAACCCTTGATATGCTCAGAACTACTACCCCCTTTTGAGGGCTGGGCTTAGTATGGATAATCG
>JADFPY010000292.1 GCA_022562085.1 candidate division KSB1 bacterium
GATCATTTGCAGTTGAATATAGAACCTCGTTAATTCGAAGTCCTTCTTCACCACCCCTTGTGTTCATAACAGTATCATCCCCGCAGCTCAAATTCAACAGTGCCAGCATCAAAAAAAGCGAAAGACGAGATGAATTTTGCATGACAACTTCTCCTTTTAGGTTAAAAAAATATCCAGGCTGGAAGAGTGCGGACTTGCACCCTTCTTTATCCCTGGATGTTCATTAACCGATATTACTGAAAATTTACAAAAAGGATTTCTTGGATATTGCTATTTTGTTATTGAAGGGCTTAAAATTACGAGCGTAACTTAGAAGGCGGGATTTTGAAGTGCTTACGGAACAGCAAGCTAAAGGAACTTCGACTTTCAAAACCGACATCGTAGCAAATCTGGGTAATACTTAGAATCTAATTTTTTCAAATTTACAAAAATCACTCACTCAATAAAAAAATCCAGGGAAGGCACCATAAGGACCAGTGACGGCGTGCAGTCGTACTATTGCCTGGTGGGTACCGGGCCGGATACGGTTGTTGTACCTGCAGCCGCTTTCCTGGTACAGAAATTCAAGAGACTCTCACCCGGACTGACACTCATTTTTTATGACCCTCGTAACCGGGGTCGTTCTGAAGCAGTTTCAGACACAACACACTTAGGAATTCAATATAGTTTGTCGGATCTTGAAGACGTCCGTCAACATTTTCGCATCAAGAAAATGTCTTTGATAGGCTGGTCTTACCTCGGCGCCATGGTAGCGCTCTATGCCGCAGAGCGTCCGGAGCAAGTCGACCGGGTGGTGCAGATTGGTCCCATTCCACCCAGAAAGAATCCATATTGGCAACAGTTTCTCACACTACGCGCAGCGCGCATGGAATAGCCTTGGTCTTGGCTGTCTGCAAAATATGCAGCATAGAATTGAAGAAATAACCACCTCAGCAACCTATCGCAAAATGGTCGATAGACTGCGGCTGGCAGCAATGATGGCAAATCCTAAAACCATTGACCGGATTCAGGGCGACCACTCTAATTTGGAGAATGAATCGCCGGAAAATATTGACTTCGTGATGTCAAAAATGTATGAATCAATAGGAGACTGGGATTGGCGGGATGATATGAGTAATTTGCTCATGCCGGTGCTGACCATTCAAGGGGAACAAGATGCCATTCCAATGGATTCTGCAAAAGAATGGGTTGAAATTCTCCCCAATGCCCGCCTGCTCAAAATCCCTGATTCAGGTCATTTACCATTTGTTGAACAGCCGGATATCTTCTATCCTGCTGTTGAGAAATTCTTGAACGGCGAGTGGCCGGAGGGTTAGGGTGTTCACGCTTCAGCGTGTTTCCCCCTCACCCATCAAGCCCCGATTCCTTAATTCTTATAGTAGATGAGTCGGGGCTTGAACACCTTTTGTTTTCCCCTCATCTATCAGCCTTTAGGTTGTCTTTTTAAAGTTTTCCAGGTCTATGAATCCATCTTCGCCAATATTTCTCGCAACCGGCCTGGAATATCCATTGCGTCATGCAGGACGGACATTACCCCAAGCCCGCCATTCTTCAGCTTTCTAAAGAAAATGTAGTGTCGTTTGTAATGAATCTGATAAACGTCGATTTCGGAAAGAAGCGCCTGTTTAGGCAATCGCCGCCACGGAATCTGTCTTGCCGCAGCTTTTTGAATGTGAGCATCTATTTCATGAATGTATTTGTCGGCCTGCTGTTCTCCCCACCTTTGCTTTGTGTAATACCAGATGTCCTCAAGCTCGCGTTTGGCTCCTGGGTACAGCAGATACTTGCTCATGATTTTTCTTCATGGTAGCGAGCTTTTGCATCGCGGATGATCTCCGCCGGGGTAGCTTTTATATATTCGCTATCATCAGCTAAGATCGCTGGCTCAAGGTGGTTGCGAAGCCAGTCCCAGGCTTTTTCCTGTTCTTGCAAATCGTGGCGAATGAGGTCACGCACATACTCACTTGCGTTTTCAAAAAGCCCATCATCGGAAATCTGTTTCTCGAGGTGCTCCATTAATTTGCCGCTCAACCGTACATTCACATTCGTAGAAGCCATAACAAAACTCCTGATTCTGATAAATTATCGGTTTTTTATTGTAAGCATTGTATAGTTATAATGCAATATAATTTATTATTCTTTACAGTTCGGCTTTGGTACGGTCCGGATATCATTCAGCAGTTTGGGACGGCACCAACTCTATCGGTGTGAGAGTGGGCAGCGAAGTTTACTACTATTAGTGGACCAAAATCCTTCCCAATGCCCGCCTGCTCAGAATTCCTGATTCAGGGCATCTGCCATTCGTTGAGCAGCCCGATATTTTCTATCCTGCTGTTGAGAAATTCTTGAACGGCGAGTGGCCGGAGGGTGCAGTGCAGATTGTTGGCAAAGATAAATAGAACCGTAGGGGCACATTGCAATGTGCCCCTACACCAATTTCTCGACCTAATTAATCGTCAATTCAAAAATCCTGCGGTTCTAACTTAAATAATATCAACCATTCCGATTATTCACCGCAGAAATTTTGCGAACTTCACTTCAGAAGATATATTTTCCCTTAACTCACCACAATTTTTTCTTAAAAGGCGTTTTTTCTATTGACAATACTCCATATTTTCGCTAATATTATGGAGTATGTTCCACAGAATCATAAAAATTCCGGGCAAAACATAGTTTTTTTCTCTTTGGGGCCAGAGGAACCGAAGCTTACAGTAGAACGTATCTGAAGGAAGAAGTCTGGAATGAACAGATCATTCGCAAACTGGAACCATTTAGTTATTTTCTCGAAGTCGCCGCGCAGATGAACGGAAGAGTTCTGAATTTCTCAAAGATTGCGCGAGATATTGGCGTCGACACAAAAACGGTACAATCGTATTTTCAAATCCTTGAAGACACCCTGCTGGGGTTTGTGCTGCCGCCGTTCCGTCGCTCCCTCAGAAAACGGCAGTTGACAAATCCCAAGTTTTATTTTTTCGATACAGGTGTAAAACGGGCCCTCGATCGCACGCTGACCGTTCCCCTTCTCCCGCAAACGTAAGGGTTCGGAGAGGCCTTTGAGCATTTTGTCTTCCTGGAAATGCAGCGGCACAATGAATACAAGAAGCGTGACTACCGCTTCTCATATCTTCAGACCCACGACGGGGCGGAAGTCGATTTCGTCGTCGAACGCCCGGGTAAGCCTATAGCGCTTGTTGAAATCAAGTCGGCTACCCAGATCCAGCCATCCATGGTAAAACACCTCGAGAGCTTTTGCCGTGAGTTTTCGGCTTGCGAACCCTATCTCCTTTCCCTCGACTCAACGCCACAGAAGATTGGCCCTGTGCGCGCCCTTTATTGGAAACAAGGTTTGAGAGCGCTCGGACTTTAGCCCGGACAATTCCTATAAAACTCAAAATATGCCACTGTAGATCCAAAATCCCAAAATGAAGTTGGGGACGGATTCGAAAAAGCCTGTCCTGAGCTTTGTCGAAGGGCTCACCACGGCTCGGTCATTCGGATTTGGGATTCCTCTCTCATGTCTACCATTTCTGACCGACCAAATCTCCTTTAAAAAAAATATCCTATCCTGAAGGTAAAAGGCAATTGGCAGCCGCGGGATCTAAGCCTGCTTTCTGTCAATTGCCCTTTATGAAAAGCATATAAGACTTTCTCAACTAACCCCAACCTCACTAGCCTGCCTATATTCCTCACCCTTTTGCCGTAATCCTTCCTCAAGGGCTTGCTGTTCCTCCAAACCCTGTTGCTCTGCAAATTCGCGCACGTCCTGAGTTATTTTCATAGAACAGAACTGCGGGCCGCACATGGAGCAGAACCTGGCCTCTTTGAAAGAATCGTGCGAAAGGGTTTCGTCGTGGTAGCCACGGGCGGTTTCCGGGTCGAGGGAGAGATTGAACTGGTCTTCCCAGCGGAATTCGAAGCGCGCTTTGGAAATCTCGTCGTCCCATTTTTGCGCACCCGGGTGGCCTTTGGCCAAATCAGCTGAGTGGGCAGCGATTTTGTAAGCAATCAGGCCCTGCTTAACATCTTCCTTATTAGGCAAACCCAAATGCTCTTTCGGCGTCACGTAGCAGAGCATGGCGGTGCCGTACATACCGATCATCGCCGCGCCGATGGCCGAGGTAATGTGATCGTAACCCGGGGCGATGTCGGTCACCAGTGGACCCAGTGTATAAAATGGCGCTTCATGACAAACCTTCTGCTCCCTGTCGATATTCTCCTTGATCAGGTGCATCGGAACATGGCCCGGGCCTTCGATCATGACCTGCACATCGTGCTTCCAGGCAATTTCAGTTAATTCTCCCAGAGTATCAAGTTCCGCGAATTGAGCCCGGTCGTTGGCGTCGGCAATGGAGCCGGGTCGCAGGCCGTCGCCTAAAGAAAAAGAAACGTCGTATCTCTTGAGGATTTCACAAATGTCTTCAAAATGAGTGTAGAGAAAATTTTCTTTGTGGTGGTAGAGACACCATTTAGCCAGTATCGCGCCGCCGCGGGAAACGATGCCGGTGACCCGGTTTGCGGTCAAAGGAATGTAGCGCAGCAGCACGCCGGCATGAAGGGTCATGTAATCTACACCTTGCTTGGCCTGATCCTCGATGACTTTCAGCATGATCTCCAGTGTTAACTCCTCCGGTGACTTCACGTATGTCAATGCTTCGTAAATCGGCACGGTGCCGATCGGTATCGGTGAATTTCGCAGAATGCCTTCGCGGGTTTCAACAATCTGCTTGCCGGTGGATAAATCCATCAGGGTGTCGGCCCCCCATTTTACCGACCAGTTTAACTTCTCCACTTCTTCCTCAATCGAGGAAGTGGTTGCCGAGTTGCCAATGTTGGCGTTTATTTTCACCAGAAAATTCTTGCCGATGATCATCGGCTCTAACTCAGGGTGATTAATATTTGCCGGAATAATTGCCCGCCCCTCGGCCACTTCTTTTCTAACAAATTCCGCCTCAACGTTTTCGCGTTTAGAAATAAACTCCATCTCTTTCGTGATAATTCCTTTTCGTGCCTGGGCAATCTGGGTGATGCTGCCGTTGCTTTGTTTACCATTTTTCATCTTTAATCCTCCTTAAAATAAAAAAGACCGCATTCACCAATTAGTGTTGAAAAGTCGGTCTAAGTTTTCGATGAGAGATTGTAAAGAATTCATTGTCACCGTTTCCTACGCCAGCATTATCTGGATCAGGTGTAAGGGACAGTTCTCAGCCGACGGTTTTGTCAGCGCCCCTACGGGTTTATTGAAGTAAGTGAAATGATTTTAGAAATGCAAGCATTTTCGAGAAGCGAAAAAACGAAGTGCGAAGAGCGAGAAGCGTACCAACAAATTCGCTCGGAGTTTATCCTGAGCTCGTCGAAGGGCTTTATCGCTCAGCGCTCATCGACAAAAGCTCAAAAACACCTTGAAGAAAATGATGCGTAATTCTCGCCGTCAGTCCCCAAAGATTGAACACCTCGGAAGAACCCGGCCGCGAGTACTGAAAATTTAAATATTTCATGCGCTCAAAATCAGCAAGATCCAAGTCGGACTGAAATTGTTCAAACAAAACGTCCAGAGGAATTTCAACGATCTCGGCTACTTCAAAGTCGTTGATTTTATACTTCGGCTGTTCAGGGCACCAGGCCAGATGAGCGGCTGCATCGTGGCTGGATATCAGGGTGTCGAAAAAACCCATCTCCCCTAAATAAGTATATTGGTCTTCGTCCACACCAATTTCTTCAGAGGCCTCCCGGGTTGCAGTCGCAAAACTCGAGTCATCCTCGGGATCGATTTTTCCGCCCGGGAAGGCCATGTGCCCGCTGTGGATGTTCATGCCGTGTGTCCGGCGGATATAAACTAAATGGCTTTGCTGCTCTTTTTCGAAAAAGAGCAGCAGGACTGCTGCGGGAATGTAGCCTT
>JADFPY010000293.1 GCA_022562085.1 candidate division KSB1 bacterium
TCTATGAGTTGAGCCTAAGAGCCCTCGGCGAGGCATGTCCTGAGCTTGTCGAATGGACGCCATCGGGCTAGCGGCTTGGGGGTTTTCGGTCAATCACTAATTCATTAATTTCTTCATCCCCGCTTTAAGGCAAATAAAGAAACCGCGGCCCCCGGGCCCAGGACCTGTTCTTGGAAAACAAACGCAGCTGATGCTGGTTTCGTTTGAAAGAGTGTTTAGAAGATATGAGCCAGGGTAAGGATAGATAAATACGGCTCCCCCGCAATTTCCAAAGATGGTCGCCTAAGATGTCTTCGTGGTGCAACGTATTTATTAGTTACTGTATGACTACTGAAAGTTAGCTAAAATGCGGAAACATTTTTTGTGCCTATTTTAGGCGTGGAATAAAGCAAGCGCCGTGCCAGGTTTTTCGGATTTTCAAAAACCGGCTTGAGAGATTAAAAATAATGAACTTAGGAGAGTCTCATCTTGAAAGGGCCTGACGCGGAAATCAGTCTAACATGTCGATATTAAAAAAAATGGCTCAACATTTTACACGACATTGGTGTCGAATGGGGGAGTAAACCGGATGCCAATCCTGACCGGGTTTTGAACCCTGTCAGGATTTAAGCCCTGCTGCATCAAGCCTGAGCGGCAAACGGTCTGCAAAATTATCGAAGCAGATGTTGCAATTGGGTTGAGGATTTAAGAGTGGAGAGGTGAATGTACCTAACTTTTTCAGGATGGTAGCACGGAATGAACCAATTTTTTATATAATTTTACCCCGGCAATTTGTTCATTTTTGGAAATCCATTCGGCGTTTTCCCAGTCGTTGTCTTTTAAATCTTTATGCGCTTGCAGAATGGAACCGGGACCCACGAGAAAGGTTTTGCATTCTTTCCAGTCAAAATAGCTGATGTCGGTGTTAAAAGCAGCGCTGCCGGTCTCAAACCCCGGCAAAGTGGCAAGGTTGGCAAGGGGATCATTTTGCGCGGCATCCCAAGAAAGCTCAAAGTGCGATTTACTTCCTCGAAATTCGGGCAAGGTCTTTTCTATATTATTTAAGCAATGAATGGTTTTTTCTTTCACAACTGAACAGGGCTCAGCGCAGCGGAACAGCAAGCGGGTTTTGGCAAATGCCGGGATTTGATTGTCAATATCCCCTCCCTTGAGCATGGTTGCGTTCATGGTTGTCCCTTGCTCCGATTCGTTTTTTAACCAGGAGGATTTCCATAAAGCATCGAGAACAAGAAAAAGTTTTTCCACTGCAGAATCGAATTTTTCCGGATAGCCGGAGTGCCCTTCGACCCCATAAACGCACAGGTCCCCTTTGAGTCTACCCTTCTGGGATTTCATAAGTTTGTTTTGCGTAGGTTCCCCAACGATCAGCACCTGCGGTTCTAAAATGTCATCACACTTCGCGGCGTGCAAAGCTCCGTCGTGGTTTTTCTCTTCCCCGACAACCAGCAAAATGCCAAGCCCGGCAATTCCCTTTCCATGCAAATCTTCCAAAGCCTCCAATTGTGCAGCTAAGATGCCATGAGTATCGCAAGCGCCGCGGCCGTAAATTCGCTTCTCGTCTTCGTAGGGCCCATATTGCTCCGGTACAGTATCCAAATGAGTATTGAAAAGAATTCTTGAAGGTTCATCATGCCAACTTACAAGGATATTCATACGTTTATCAGCAACCTGAAAAGTTTGCACGGCCATGCCGCGATCCCTTAGTTCTTCTTTTACAAAACAGGCCATTTCACCTTCTCTGCCGCTGACCGAATCAATTGCAATCAGGTCTTTAGTGAATTTCTGCATCCGTGAAATATTCATTTTGATTAGTTAATGTAACTGAAGGGAGGGCGTCATTCGGAAAAAAGCGAAGTTTTTAAATCATTTCCCATAAAACTTAGGATGCAAAACGATACCGGATTTAGCCATCGCTGACCGGGATGACTTAATAAATGATTTAATAGTTTTAATGTCTACAAAATAGGCGGTTCCGTAATCTACCATGATCTGTCTTTTAACAGCAAGTTTGGGTAAATCTTGTGAACCTATAGATGAGCCCACCGGTAGTGTTTGATCCGGTGCGATATAATCTAAATTAGTTCGTGGGACACTTTTGATAACGCCCACAAAAGCCAGTTCAGTTTTATCCTTCGAAAAGGTAAAGACCGGGCCTCCAGAGTATCCGAATCTAACGACAGCATCAATAGCTATCGTGCGCGGGTAGGGTGATTTACTAACCCAGCCGCCGCTCATTTGCTTGATACCTTTTGGATAGCCAAAAAGAAAAACCCAGTCGCCCCAATCTAAGTCGAGATCATACCCGATTTGATTTCGGAATTCTCTGCCAAGCCTCTCTTTTGCTTCCACTTTAATAATGGCCAAATCGTTAGCATAACTATTGGCGATCAGTTCTGCCTCCGGGGAGACAACATTCCCGTCGCGTACTGTAATTCGTAAGGATTTCAAAACATAACGGGCGAATAAAACATCCGTTTTGGCGCCATCTTCATCCATATAATAGACGTCAACGGTATCCTCAGGAGAGACCAGATGACTGCTGGTCAGGATTGTGTAGTTGGAATTTAAACGATCGACATCCAGGAGCAAACCCCCGCCCACGAGTGTTTTTTTATCCGTTTTATATGTAATGCCGGCAGCGCCAGATGCGAGTTTGTATTTACGCCGGCTATTGGGCTGGGGTACCCATTCTCCGTTTCGAGTTAGATAATTAAACGTTTGCACCTCGTATACAATGTCAGTGTTCACACCAACAATAGACTTTTCGACTCTATTTATGCCGGATTTTATTTCATCCGAGAATAAGGAAAAACCGATCTGAGGTTGAGCTACCTGACGAGTACAAGCCAGTATTGAGCACAAAAATAGCGGTAAGAGAACTACTTTGGATTTCATTTTGAAATATTTGAGGAATGCTTCACTTTTATAATTTGTGGAATTAGCCTTTGACTAAAGGCCTGCAACTCTTTTTCACCTAATCGAGCTAACTCTTTCTGCCCCTCCTTAATGATTTTCACAAGATATTTAACGTCGATCTCCAAAAAAACAGGCTGAAAGGGCTCCAGTTTCCAGAGAGCGTTTCGAAAATGTTTTTCTACGCCATGGTAAATATTGCGACGCAGTTGATGTAACCCTGCTGCAACTTGAATCAGCCCCTGGAAAAAAAATCGGCTGTTTTCGGAATGCCGCTTCCAAATTTCTTCCCAGGCTTCATGTGATTCCCAAAACTTGCCGCTGTTAAATAGTACAATTCCGTCATTAAAATCTTCCCAATCCTGGTCACTCATTTGAGGCTCGGACAGGTTCGAGAAATCAGCTTCCTTAATTCTTCTTTCTATCGTGGCCATGTTTCAGCAAGCCCGTTAAATCACGAACCTCTCTAAGAGTTTCCGCTGCTATTTTTCTTGCCTCACCGGACATGTCGTACATCAGGTCTTCCACATTCTTTCCCGTGCCTAAAATTTCTTGGCGTTTTTCTGTTAATTTTGCTGCGAGTTCAACCAGGCAGTCAGCTACGGCCTGTTTTAAATGCACATATTTCAACTTTTTTGCAGTGAAGTCGTCCATCAAATTGTTATGTTCAGCCATTTTTCCGCAGGCTTTCAGGATCTCAAAGAGATTAGCAACCCCGGGACTCATTTCTCCCTTCGCCATGGCGTCGCCGCTATCCGTAACAGCCGCCTTCACCGCCGCGCGAATTTTTTCTTCATCTTCAAATAAAGCCACAAAGTGATTTGTCCCCAGGCTTTTGCTCATCTTTTTACTCGGATCGGCTAATGACATGATTTTCGGGGTCTCCGTAAAAAGCGTTTCAGGTAAAATAAAATATTCACCGTATTTATGGTTGAATCTTTGAGCAATATTGCGGCTCAATTCCAGATGTTGCCCCTGGTCTCTCCCAACGGGAACAAATTTAGGCCGATAAGCGAGAATATCAGCGGCCTGTAAAATTGGATACGTAAAGAGTCCTGCGGAAATAAATTCATTTGTCTCGCCGAGTTGCTGCGATTTATCTTTAAACTGGGTCATCCTGGTCAGTTCGCCATAAGAGGCAGTGCTGTTAAATATCCAGCAAAGCTCGGTATGTTCCGGGACCAGGGATTGCACGAAGAGAATTGATCTTTCAGGATCGATGCCACAGGCCATCAGGTCGATGAACATTCTTTTGGTGTTTTCTTGCAAAGCCGCAGGCTCATAGGGGATGGTTATGGCATGAAGATCGACAATGCCATAGATGCATTTATACTTGTCCTGGAGTTTAACCCAATTTTCGACCGCACCAAAATAGTTTCCAAAGTGCATATCGGCAGTGGGCTGAATACAGGATAAAACTCTCTCTAAATTAGCCGGCAAAATGGACACCTCATCTTTGACCTGACATCCTGTTTTTTAAAAACAAACCCCATCTTACTATTTAGTAAATTAATATGATGGGGTAAAATTTCAAAGGCTTTAAAATATTCCTATTCTTCCGCTTTCTTCTCCCGATCTCTTCGCCGCGGCCGAACCTCCGGTGCCTCCTGCAGGGGTTCCCGTCCCCACTGTTCTTCGACAATCTCTCGAAGTGTCCAATCAGGAGCGATTTGATAAGCGTTATCAAAAGAAAACATCTCAATAGTATCCCAAGGGCAGTATTTCGCACAGAGTGTACAACCGATGCAGAGCGGCAAGTCGACTTCCACTAACTTGTGCACATTTCGATTATCCGGGTCCGGACCCGGGACCACCTCGATGCAGTCAACAGGACAGAAGTCAATACAAACCATGCACCCGGTACACCCACCCTGATTAATTACAGCCAACTGTTTGGGTCGGCGCTCAACTCTTAACTTGGCAGCTTTTTCGTATTTTGGATCGAGAAAGGGCATTAGTTGTATCCTCCGTTTTGCGGGTTGTCTACGTTTGCTGCAATTTTTCTTTCAAGGCCTTGTATAGTTCTTGAGCCTCATCATATAACTTTTTTCTTTGCTCGAACAGTTTGAGCTCATTTTCGAAGCTTTCGTCCTCCCAGTAATCATCATCGACGCTTTCGGTATCTTTCTCGATTAAGGACAAGTGTTTATGTTTGAGGTCAAAATATTCATTTTTTACAAATTTGAAGTCGTTGATCAACTGAGTAGCTTCTCCCAGGTCACCGAGATTGTCTAATTTCTTATTAGGCATGATTCTAATATAGAAAACGCTAAAAACAAATGCAATTCAAACTTTGCAATTTAAGCTTTACTAAGCCCTTGAGTTTAGTAAGCTATTCTTATTTGACTAATCTTTAATAGTGTCGTATCATATTATGAAAACGGTTGAGAACAAATGAACGAACAAGTCATTATACATATTTTAAATGCGAGTAAAAAAGGCGACTCTACTGCTTTTAGAAAACTCGTTGAATACTTTCAATCTTATGTGTTCTCGTTGGCTATGCGCTTTTTGGGCAATGAAGAAGATGCCAAAGATGTGACTCAAGAGAGTTTTATTCGGGTTTGGAAACATTTGAAAAAATATGATTCAAAAAGTAAATTTACCACCTGGCTGTACAAAATCGTTAGCAATCTCTGTTTCGACCGTCTGAAGACCAATGCCAGGAGACAGAACATTTTCAGTCAAAATGATTTTTCAATGATGCACGAAAAAGCCGATGACTCGAATTTAGAACAAGACGCAGTTAATACTGAATTGATAGAAACGATAAAAAATCTGGCGCGGGAACTGACCCCCCAGCAACGAATGGTCTTTGTGCTCAACGAATTCCAGGAGTTAGACATTAAAGAAATCGCAAAGATTTTGAGCATATCGAATCGATAGCAGGTGCACTGAGTGGGGAACCATCAACTATTTGGAAATGGATAAAACTTACGGATCCTCTAGATAAATTCCAGCGTGATGAGTATCAAACTAATTA
>JADFPY010000294.1 GCA_022562085.1 candidate division KSB1 bacterium
ATTGGCAAAACCATTTCCATATTTGACAGTTTCGCCAGCTTCTCACAAAACAGGGGTAATTGATCGTTTCGAAAAGCGCGTGAGGTTAAAGTAACTTTTTCCGCTTGCTCTTTAAGCGCCGCGAGAATCCTGGGATGACAATGGCCTTGATTCACAGCGGAGTAGGCGCTCAGGCAATCGAGATAGCGCTTTCCCTTGACGTCATAAACCCAAACACCTTCCGCTTTTGCAATGACAATGTCAAGCGGGTGATAATTATGAGCGCCGTATTTGTCTTCAAGAGCAATAAAATCTTCAGTTGTTTTTATCACTTTTGTTTCTCCTTAAAAATAATGGTGGTTCGCTGTGCAAGTTTCAGAGGCCAACGTCTGGCCGGAGAATAATTTAAAAAAAACTTCATAATTTTCAAAACGAATTTATGTTTTCAATATACTTTTTTATTGCCAGATTCGTCCCATTCCTGAAAAAGCGCCTGACATTCTTTTTTCATAAAATCACTAACGATCTCAACCGAACTGCCGCCGAGTTCTTTCATTTGTTGATTTGAAATGGTCAGTTCGTTAAAATCCATTCCTTGCGCGTCCGCAATTTTGGCACCAAAAAATATTTTATCAATCTTGGCCCAATGAATGGCGCTGAAACACATGGGGCACGGCTCACAAGTGGAGTAAATTGTGCATTCCGATAAATCGATTGTCTTGAGTTTTTTGCAGGCTTCACGAATGGTGTAAACTTCGGCGTGGGCCGTGATGTCGGTAGTTGCCCAGACCACATTGTGCCCGCAGCAAATGAGCTCATTATTTTTAACAATACACGCTCCAAACGGAGTCTGACCTTTTTGTCCGCCCACCCTGGCCTTGTCAATTGCAAGTTGCATAAATTTTCTATCCATAAGCGCAGCTCCCTCAAGAAAATTTCTTTGTCTTAATATGAATATTTGAAATTAATAAATTTGAAATTTAAAACAAGTTCAATAAACGTAGATTTTTTTCGGTTGTTCGGCTATTCGCCTAAAACAGCGCCAGGAATGCATCCATTAAAAGGTAGCCAAATAGCAGAAGCGACGCCACCAATGAAACAATTGTGAACCAGCCGTTCCGAAACTCTTCTCCGACCCAATCGCGCCGGGAGTTCATATATAAAAGTGTTGCTGCCAAAAATGGCATAAACAGCGCTGCAACCACCGAATAAATTAAGATCACCCAGACCGGTTTACCGAGAAGCAAAATCAGCATCGGCGGCACCGCCAACCAGAACAAATAGCCGCGGTACCAAATCGACCGAGTGTTGACAATGGCTTTGTGTTGGTCAGAAGGCAGTCGCTTCACTAAACCGGCAAAATCACAAAAAAGATACGGCACGCCTTGCCAAACGCCGATCATCGATGTGGTGACAGCCCCCCAGAAGCCAATTAAGAATGCCCAATGTCCTACCGGTCCAATGACCTGCGATAAAATGGCTGCCATTTCTAAAACACCTTTACTGCCTTCGATGGTTTGGCCGCGTGCGAAAAGGACGGTTGCGGCCAAAATCATGAGCGCGACTCCGAAAATACCGGTCAGGACATAAGAAACCGTTAAATCAACCCGCACCGCTTTTTTCCAAGCTGCACCTTGCCAGCCCCGTTCCCGAATCCAGTAACCGTAGGCCAATAAAGTTAAGCTGCCGCCAACGCCGCCAATAATACCAAGAATAAACTTCGCGCTCCCGGCCGGAATAGCGGCGGTGGAAACGGTTTGTGAAAGCGATGTTATTGGCGAAGCCACAAACAAAGCGCACCCCAAAATCGTTACAAACATCACGCCGATGAATATTTTCATCAGGCGCTCAAAATGTCGATAAGCGCCGAATAGAACGACCAGGGCCGCGCCAATAGAATGAATAATTCCCCAGGTTCCCACTGTCAGTCCGGGGGCAATAGCATGAGCCGCCAATCCACATGCCGAAATGAGCGCTCCGGCGACTACAAACGACCAAAGGACTAAATAAATGAAAAAATAAACCTGTACCCACCTCCCCAATCGCTGCACCCACCCTTCCAGCAGAGTTGTGCCGGTTGCCAACTGCCACCTCGCCAAACCTTCGTTGAGGACTCCTTTAAGCAAAGCGCCCACTGCTGCTGCCCAAATGATCGCAAAACCGTACTTGGAACCGGCCACCGTCGCAGTCACCATATCTCCCGCACCTATTCCGGTGGCTGCAATGGCAATCCCGGGTCCGAGAATCGTGAAGAAACTTTTCCAATTTCGAAAATTGGGAGGTTGGGGTTGACTATGCAATTGAATCCCTTCTGCTTATGAAGCGGATTTGGATTGAGTAGATTCGGTGTCCTCGGATGGGGATCTTTTTTCATTATGAGACTGAAAATTGAAAAGAAGAATGAAGGCAATGCCAACCATAATTAAAACATCAGCCATGTTAAAAATGCCGGTACGCAAGCTGCCGATTCCCATATTCATAAAATCGATTACTTTGCCGTCGTTGACAATGCGGTCAATCATGTTGCTGGCACCGCCGCCTAGAATCAAAGAAAGTGCAAAAATATGCTTGCGTTGCAAATCGCGGCTTTTGATTGTGTAGAAAAAGAGGGCAATTAGCAGCCCGCCGCTTAGAAAAGTAAAAAGAAGGAAGCGAGTGGTTTTAGACAAACCCGATCCTAAACTCAAAAATGACCCGGTATTTTCTGCATATTGCAGCCGGAAAGTTTCGCCCAAATAAGACATTGGGGGCGAATTTTCAAGTGAGCTTTTAGCGATGTTCTTGCTGACTTGATCGAAACCCATGCTGGTGAAGAGGATTAGGACGATTAAGTAGAATTTTGGGAGACTTGCCATGTCAAGAGTTTCTATAATTGTCTTTTAGAATGAACTAAAAAACCGGCTTTTTAGTCGGTTCAGGCAACATTTCAATCTGCTCGAGCAAACTTTCCATGCCCATTTTCATAGGTTTGCCATCGCCGCCGCGAATGCATTTGATAATTTCAGCCATAATGCTGACCGCCAATTCCTCAGGAGTAAGCGCCCCGATGTTTAGCCCGACCGGTGCATTAATCTCCCTAATTCGATCCGGAGAAATGCCGTTTTTAAGAAGGTCTCGAAAAATCATCAGGTTCTTGCGTTTACTTCCGAGCAGACCGATATAACGAGCCTCTGTTTTGATAGCAGATCGAGTAGCAGCGTCATCGTAACGGTGACCTCTTGTAGCAACTAAAATAAAAGTGTTAAAATTAACCGGTACGTTGTCCAGCCCATTTTCAAAATCCCCGACAATTGTTTCTGCGGCCTGCGGAAACCTTTCTTTATTTGAGAATTCCGGGCGGTCGTCAACAATATAAATTCGAAATCCGAGGGTCAAAGCCAGGTTGTAAATAGTCCGGCCGACGTGTCCGCCGCCCATGATCACAAGTGTTGGCGGGGTCGTGAACCCTTCAACATAGACCTCAGTGCCATCGTCACTTTGAACAATTTGGTTTTTCCCAACAGCCGCGAGTTTTCGACCGACTTTGATGACTTCTGCCAGCAGTTTTTCATTTTCCAGCGAACCCAACGTGCTGCCGTCTTCGCGAATTAGGGTTTTCTTTCCCAGACTCTTCTCATCCGGACCTGAAATGACGGTGGCAAGTGAAACCGGCGGCCCAATCCGGTATGCGTTGGTGATCTCGTCAGCAAACTGCAGATATGCCTGTGGCTGCCAAAAAGGCTCGATAAAAAAGTACATCGTGCCGCCACACACCAGTCCGTCTTTGGCAGCAACATCCTCGTTTAAATAATAATCCCGAAACTGCGGGCCGCTCTTTTCACGCAGCATTTGCTTGGCATAAAACCAGATGTCTCCTTCCACGCAGCCGCCGCCGAGTGTGCCGACGCTGCTGCCATCCTGTCGAATCAATTGCTTGGCGCCGGCTTTCTGGGGAGTCATGCCTTTGGTTCGAACCACAGTGGCCAGAACACAGGGTTCTTTTTTTTTCAAAAGCCGAAGAGTTTCTTCGATGACTTCTTTCATTGCAAAGCCGTCTCCCGGACTTTCCCTTCAAACTTTGCACGAATATCCTGCTCGCGTTTGGCCAATTCGCCGATGGCACCCATGACTTTTTTCGAAATCAGAAGAAAGGTTTTTCTATTCTCTTCCAACTTACCTTCTTCACTGAAATCCAGCGGTTCTCCCATAACCATATGAACGACCGGTTTGGGAGAGCTGCTCCAATTTTTTTGAACCATCTTGAAAGGCGACTTAATGAAACCCTGCAAAAAAACCGGCACAACATTTGGATTCGACCGGAAAATCAATTCGCCACATCCCGGTTTACCGGGCAGAAGCGCATAAGGATCCGGGCCTCGGTTACGGGTGCCTTCCGGATGGAAACCCACCATATTGGCTGGGCTCTTCACAAGCTCCGCCATCAAATCCGTGGCATATTGATTCCACAACCGGCGTTTTTTATCGCGAATAATAGGTGGATACATTCCTCCCAATGCAAAAGGAAGATTGACAAATAAACCGAGTGGATTGTCATAAAAAAAGTTGGCTCTCACCGGAAAATAAGCATTGCGATGTGTGCCAAACAAACGCAACAAACGCGCGTAAATAACAAACTGGTCGTAAAATGTTCTGTGATTCACAACCAGCAGGACGCCTTTATTCGGATCTATCTTTTCGAAATTCTCGAAGCCATGATCTAAAACAATATTCGACGTAGCGATTTCAACACACCGCCCGCCAAGGACTACAGCAATCTTGGTGAGAATCGGCCGGATTATTGGTGAAGAATTCATAGAATGCGTAACTTTGAAATTGAAGCGCTCGACCGGCTGCAGAGCTTGCCATTGTTCGGAAGTTGGTTGAAGGCTCATGTTGATTTAAAGAGAAAGAAAATTGACTTCTTTGGTTTAATTTTATAACTTATTCAATCCTGAAAAACAGGATGAACTCATAAAAAATAGCTCAGAATTGCCACAAAGTCAAGCTAATATATATTCATCTACTGTTTCAATACCAGCCCCAAAAGAATTTGATTTCAAGGAATGTTTGAAATTTCTCGGACGCTCTAATCAAGAGAGACTGCATTTTATCGAAAATGATAAGATTCGCAAACTTCTGAAGTTGTACGATAAAAAAATACTTTTAGAATTAAGCTGCCCGGCCAACAATGTGATTAAAGTCACATTCCTGAATTCAGTGAGCGAAGATTCGGCGAAAATCTTCATCAAAAATTATGTGCGGGAATGGTTTGATCTCGAAACTGATTTAGCGCTGTTTTACAAAATCGCCGCCCAGGATAACTTGTTGAAAAATCTGGTGAGCCGGTTTTATGGTCTGCGGTTGATCAAAATCCACGATTTGTTTCAAGCGCTCTGTTGGGCCATTTTAGGGCAGCAGATTAATCTGACGTTTGCTTACACTTTGTACCGGCGTTTTATTGAAAACTACGGGGAAAAATCAAGCTACGAGAATCGAGATTACTGGCTTTTCCCAACTTCGGAAATTATTGCAAAGCTTTCGGTTGCTGAATTAATGAAACTGCAGTTTACCGGGAAAAAATCTGAGTATATAATCGGCTTGGCTGAACAAATTGCAGCAGGCAATTTATCAAAAGAAAGTTTGTTAGAGAAAAACGATTACAATGAAGCAAAAAACGCTTTGGTCAAAATTCGCGGCATTGGTCCCTGGACAGCCAATTATGTGCTCATGCGATGCCTTGGCGATCCGTCGGCATTTCCGATTGAGGATATTGGTCTGCACAACGCAATCAAGCTGCAGCTCAATTTAAAGCAAAAACCGACCCTCGAAGAAATCAGAAAACTCGCTGCCGGCTGGACCAACTGGCAAGCTTATGCAACTTTTTATTTATACAGGTCTTTGTTATGAACCCAACGACCAGCGCTTTT
>JADFPY010000295.1 GCA_022562085.1 candidate division KSB1 bacterium
AGCTTGGGTCCTCAGGGATGTATTTTACGTTTTTAGAGATTTTTAATATTTTAAACTGTTCTTGCAGCAGTTTCTTTAAGCGATCATAACGCTGTTCTAATGTGTCGATTTGTAGAAGTTCTTGCTTTTGCTGCGTTGGAAAATCAAGAGCGCTCGTAACCTGGTTTATTACGGATTCTAAAGAATGGTTATGTAATTTATTAACTTTCTCGAGATTTTCGACACCCATTTCCCGAAGATAACTTTGCACCAGATTCAAAAAATTCTCTGCTTCATAATTTTCATTAAAATCATCATGGTCAAAAGCGATGTCTTTGAGGTATTTGACCTGAGCCATTCTATAGGGTTTCCCTTGAATGAATTTCATTATTTTCACTCGGCTTAGTCCATAAAGCAAAATGTTATATCTGCCGTCTTCTAACCTCTCAATGTGTTGAATTTTACCGACACAGGCAATTTCGTGAACGTCCGGATTATCATGGTATTGCTTTTCCCAACCCTCTTTGAGAAGCGCCATCCCGATCAAATTGTCGTTTGATTTTGAGTCCTTTGCCATCTTACGATACCGCGGTTCAAAGATATGAAGCGGCAAGAATGTTTTCGGGAAAAATACTACGTTCGGTAAAGGAAAAATCGGGATTTGGGTTGTGATTGTTTCTTTATTCCGCAATTATTTACCATAAAAGATTAAGTACACAAAGATTTTTCCATTTGAGTTTTGGCAAGAAAATTATTTTTCTCTATGCCTTGAATTTGCTCAATCGCCCACTTTGCATGCTCCTGAATTAAAGGCTCTTCGTGTTCAGATAACTCTTCTAAAACCGGTAGGAATTTGGAATCACCCGAATTTCCCATAGCCACGGCAACGTTTCTCAAAAACCCGGCGTACTTGGCTCTTTTAATGGGGCTTTTTCTGAATTTTTCTCGAAATTCTTCAATGCTTAAGCCGGCTATCTCGTCCAAATCAGGATTGAGCAAACCTTCCCGCGGTTGAAAAGCGGGCTCCTCCGTTACTGCTGCTCTCCGGTTCCATGGGCAAACATCCTGACAAATGTCGCAGCCGAAAATATTATTTCCAATTGGCTCACGCAACTCAAGGGGAATTTTATCTCGGAGCTCGATAGTCAAATAAGAAATGCAAAGGCGCGAATCCAGAACATACGGCTCCAAAATCGCGTCAGTTGGGCAAGCCTCAATGCAGCGGTTGCAACTGCCGCAACGGTCAGGCACTGTGGAATCGTAATCGAGGTCTAGGTTGGTGATAATCTCACCGAGAAAGAACCACGAGCCTTTCTGCTGATTGATGATACAGGTATTTTTGCCAAACCAGCCGATGCCGGCATATTTAGCAAAGACTCGATCTACCACAGGACCGGTGTCCACATAAAGTCGGTTGATGACTTCCTCAGAACTTTCTTCTTTGATAAAGTTGATTAATTGAAAAAGCTTTTTTTGAATGACATCGTGGTAATCATCACCCCAGGCGTAACGTGATATCCAGCCGCGGCTTGGGTCATTTTGTTCTGTCGATAGGGGGTGGGAGGTATGATAAATCATTGCGCAGACAACCACAGATTTTGCTTCAGTAACTACCTCTCTGACATCTGTTCTTTTGTCGGGATCGCGAGCTAAGTATTCCATTTTACCGGCGTAACCGGCTTCAACCCACTCCTTATAGAAGGAGAGCTCAGGCACTGGCTCTACCGGTGCGACTCCCACCAACTCGAAGCCCAGAAGTTGTGCTTTTTGTTTAATTTTTTCGGTGAGTGTCATACTTAAATCTTAAGCTGAATTGTTTCCTCTTCGATTTGCACTTGGAAACATTTTACTTTTGTATTCGGATCGACGGTATTTTCACCGGTAGTGACATCAAACTGCCAGAAATGCCAGGGACAGGTGATGATTTTTCCATCTAAGTCGCCATCGCCGAGTGGGCCGCCCTCGTGCAAACAAGTGTTGTCGGTGGCATAAAAGGTGCCCTCGACGTTGTATAAAGCCAGAGTCTTACCACTTGCCTCGACAATTTTGCATTCGCCCGGCTTGAGTTCGTCTTGATTGGCTATAGTGATGAATTCAGCCATTAAAGCTTTTCTAAGTTACTAGTTTTAAGGCGTTCAATATAGCTAAAAGAATCGTGAAGTTCAAGATATAAATACGTTCGGCGGGCTGGTATTTTTAACTTTGTTTTCGTAAAAGCGCTTTCTGCCGCATTCGAAACTCTCGCCGAATCTCAGCGCCTTTCCAGCGGCGTTTTTCATCTTGAGTTTCCGGAACGACGGGAGACACTTGCATCGGCCGCTTATTTTCATCAAGCGCGACAAAGGTCAAATAAGCGGAGCTTGTGTGCTTTCGTTCTCCTGTTCCTAGGTTTTCAGAAAACACTTTGGCGCCGCACTCCATTGAGGTTTTAAAAACGTGGTTCACCGAGGCTTTAATGATAATCAGCTCACCCACTTTGATCGGATGTCTGAAATCCAGGGAGTCCATGGCTGCGGTCACAACCGGACGCCGGCAATGCCGATGCGCTGCAACTGCGCAGGCGATGTCGATCAGGTGCATGACTTTACCGCCCAAGATATTGCCTAAGATATTGGCGTCATTTGGGAGGACGATCTCGGTCATTTCAACGTGGCTTTCAGAAACGGGTTTGCCTGTTTGTTTTTGTTCGGCCATATTGTTTTCCAAATTTAGAAATTAATAATGAAGGTTTATTTTCGCTGGATTGATGAAAGGATGGCTAAGCAATCTTTGAAAGGATTAACTAGGACTTTTAACTTTAAAATCCAACATAATTTGAGAGGTCACAGGTGTTTGATTTGAATCGAAACCTTTCAAAAGTTCAGGCCAGTAAATCAAAAACTAAATTCCACGCCTTCAGTTGCGACCATGGTATTTGGAAACAGCTCTTTGGCTTTTGCTTCCATGTCCGCAAGTTTATCATCGTCGTGAGACGGGTCATGGTGAAACAAAGCCAGCCTTTTTGCGCCTGCCTTACTTGCAACTTTTGCCGCCATATCATAAGTGCTGTGACCAAACCCCTGTTTGGAAAAGCTTTTGTCCAAATATTCTTCGGGGTCATATTGCGCATCGTGGATGAGCAGCTCGGTATCTTGCGCAAATTCAATTAACCGGGTGTCGTTGCCAACGTACCCCTCGGTATCGGTAGCATAAACAACGCTTTTGCCGTTTACTTCAATTTTAAAAAAGAAAACTCCAATTTTCGGATGAGCATAACTGCGCATGATTTTAACAACGACGTCTTGGGAGTTGTTTAGTTCATTCTGCCAAACCAAAGTCGGTTTATCTGAATTTTCTTTGAAAACGAGAGCATTGTTTTCATGCAGGTTGTGAAAGTTCATTTTCGCCTTAAACTCGTCTAGTTCAATCGGACTATACTGCGGCTCCATTGATTGGCTTAAAATTTCCTCTAAATCTTGAGAGAATACTTTGGGACCGTAGAAATTAATGATGCAGGAGGGTTGATAGGCGGGCAGAAAAAACGGAATGCCTTGCAAATGATCAAAATGGGTGTGAGAAAATAATATGGTGAGGTTTAAAGAATCTTTTGAATTCTGAAGTTCTTTTAAAAGCTGATGGCCAAGATTTACAATGCCGGTTCCGGCGTCTAAAATTATGATGTGATTGTTTGCTCTAATTTCTACGCAAGATGTGTTGCCTCCGTACCGAAGTGTCGATTTTCCGGGTACCGGGTGACTGCCCCGGACCCCCCAAAAGCGCACGAATAACTCATTTTCAGCCATAAAAAACCTTTCTGAGATGTAGTTCCCACCAAATCAAAGATGGAAAAGACCAGCATTTCGATAATACTCACAGAGATTCTGTTATGCTGAATTCAATTTAAAAAATAATTTTAAAGAAATCAAACACAAAATTTTTCAAGTTTGTCAAGTGGGGACCCCAAAAAAGCGCACGCAAAGACGTAGAACTGCAAAAACTTCATAAAGTTTTAAAATTTTTCTTTGCCTTATCTTCGCGCCTTAGCGGCTTGCGTGATATTCTTTTTACTGCTTGGGATAATGGCAAATGGAACAATTCACACTCATCTAAAATCTGAAATGCGTGACAGGGTGAGGGATATAGAACTAAGTAAACAGAATCTAAGCTTCCTTTCCGGGCTGTGTATAACAGACATGGGTTCCCTGACAAATTCAATAAGAACAACGGGTAATAGTCCTGTTCTTTATTTCTGAGAACAGGTTCCTGAAAATGGATTCCTGGTTGATCGGCTACATGGTTACCGCAAGTAACTCATCAAATAGTTCTTTCTTTATTCCAAGGGATTGGTCAATTAAGGGACCATTCAGCAGAACCGGCTCGGTATCTTCATAAGTAGGCTTTTCTATCTTGTAAATTAAGCCAATGGGAATCCGAGAGTCGAATTCCATAGCTTTTGTCATTGCCGAAGAAAAATCAGTGAGGTCACGATCTGGCTCTTCATCTTCCAGTTTGTATACACGCTCCTTAAACCAGGAATACGTGTTTAGTTTATTGTAGGTAACACACGGACTGAATACATCTATTAGTGCAAAACCCTTGTGCGCCATAGCTTGCTCGATCAATGATGTTAATTGCGCCGGCTGTCCGGAAAAACCCCGCGCAACAAAAGTGGCCCCGGCAGTGAGCGCTAAAGCAAGCGGATTAATCGGTTTTTCAACGTTGCCCCTGGGGGTCGTTTTCGTTTTGTGTCCTTCAGCAGTAGTCGGGGAAGCCTGTCCGGTTGTTAATCCATAAATTTCGTTGTCCATCACAATATAAGTCAAGTCCAGATTCCGACGCATGGTGTGGATGAAATGCCCTATGCCAATACCGTATCCGTCGCCATCGCCCCCAGTGATCACGACTTTCAAATTGTGGTTGGCTAATTTGGCGCCGGTGGCAACCGGTAGCGCTCTGCCATGCAGGCTGTGAACCGCGTAAGAATAAAAAAATCCTGGCAGGTTTGAGGAGCAACCAATCCCGGATACCAACAGCAGCTCATGAGGTTTCACGCCATTATCTGTGGTGGCTGACTTTAACGATTTCAGAACACCAAAGTCTCCGCAACCCGCACACCAATCAGGGTCTACAACTACTTCGCGCGTTTTGCTCTTTTCTTTTGTAGCGGTAAGAACAGTACTCATAATGATTTTCTCCACAATAAAATGGTTTAAAGTTCTAGTTGTTGGCTAATTTAACGGATCCCATTTGTA
This sequence comes from candidate division KSB1 bacterium, assembly GCA_022562085.1. Classification (NCBI taxonomy): domain Bacteria; kingdom Pseudomonadati; species Candidatus Zhuqueibacterota bacterium. The sequence goes on from JADFPY010000295.1 coordinate 5,211, forward strand.
GGTTGAACCCGTGTCCATACCGACTGTCAGTTGGCCTTTTGACTCGCCATCTTCACGATCAACAAGTTCCAACACCCACACCGGCTCATCGTAGCCATTTTTAGTCACCTCAACGATTTGTTTAGGTCGAAGCTTGTCCCTGAGATGAACACGAATATAATGGTAGCCAATCTCACGAGCTTCTTTTTCGGTCACCCTGAGGTCGAGTGGTTCTTTATTGAGAATACCCATGACACGATTCGTGATTAACCGCGGCTCGAATGGCTCACCATCATACTTTAAAATGGTATCTGTGCAAGAAAAACCGGTCTCGGCCCGCAGGTGTCTGGCAAACTGTCCGCTGGCGTTGACTTCCACCACGATGGTTGTCTTGCATTTATCCAGAATTTCGAGCGCCTCTTTTGCGTGCAAAGGAAAAAGATACTTGAAATTCAGTTGATTTGCGGTAATGCCTTCATCTTGCAATTGTTCCAAGGCTTCCTGAATAACACCCCAGGTCGAACCCCAACTTATGAGGGTAACTTTCGCATCAGTCGGACCCTCTAGTGCCGGTGGTTCTAACTCTTTGAGAACTCCCTCCAACTTTCGCATGCGTTTTTCGTTAATTTTTCGCCGAACGGCCGCGTTC
>JADFPY010000296.1 GCA_022562085.1 candidate division KSB1 bacterium
ATGAACATAGGAAACGGTCTTGGCAAAGTGGGCGGCCCGGCGCTGGCCATCATTCTGTGCAGAATTATACAATTTTTGCAACTCTTCGCGAGCATTGTTGTGTTCATTCATATAAATATAGCTGGTTGCAATACCGAGATAGGAAGCAGTAAATGAAGGATCTTGTTGCAGAGCTTTGCGATAATTTTCAATCGAAGCAGCAAACTTACCAATCTTCAGAAGGAGTTCCGCATAAGAATCATACGGATTCGGATCGTCAGGAATAACTTCGATGTATTTTTTGAAAGTCCGCTCAGAATCTTCATATTTTTCCAAAAAACGGTAAGCGTAGCCGAGTTGATTATAGGGTTGCGAAAACTCAGGATTGATTTTGATTGCCTTCTCATACTGCTCGATGGCATATTTATACTGCTGCTGGCCAAAGTAATGCCCGCCCAGAATATTCTGACAACGTTCGTCATGTGGATATTTCTCAGCTAACTTTTGAAAGAGCTCCCGCTGCTTCACGGGATTTCCATCGGTACCTGCCTTAGCCCCAAGAATCCACCACCTCTCCCCTTCAGACACTGCATCAGCCAGTGAAACTGCTTTTTCCAGGGACGCAAAGAATTCTTTTGTGCTGGTGGACGTAAAAGCCAAACTGAAATGCCCAATGGCAAAATCAGGATCTTCCGCGACGGCTTTCAGAAAGTAAGGCCGGGCATCAAGAGCGCGCAGCTTCTCCTGCAGGTCTCTACCCTGCAAATAAAGTTCGCGCGCTTTTTCGGAGGCGGTGGTAATCGGTAATTTGGCGGCATCATCCGAAGTGGCTGCCGCGCATCCGGACAAAAGAACAGAAAGAGTAAAAACAAGAACGTAACTTACAAACTGCTTGATTCTCATGGTTTTCCTCCATGCTTTAGTTAAAAAATAGGTGATTTAAGAAGGGTCTAAGCTATATACTTAGATAATGAAGAAATTATGCGTTGAAAAGGACGATTGGCAGGATTGGGTTAGTAAGAGGTTGTTTTTGGAAATGAAGAGTCAAGTAGCACCTTAAAAAGGTCTCGCGATTTTCTCCAAAACCAACTTCCGTTTGTCTCGTGAAACCGGTATCTTTAAATTGTTTGCCGCCACTATACATCCACCTTCACCGTCGGTTTCGCCGCTGTGGGTTCGGCGGTATTCTTTGATGTGGCTTAAATTGACCAGATAAGATCGGTGGGTTCGAATGAAATTAAATTCAGCGAGCAGTTCTTCAAACTCCTTTAGAGTCTTGCAGACCAGCTCTATTTTTTCTTTGCCCTCTAAATAAACAGTTGTATAGTTTCCTTCGGCTTTGCAAAAATAGATTTGGTTAATTGAATAAAATTTGACACCGTGTTGAGTAGGAATGCCAATTTTCTGAGGCTGTTTTTCTATAGATTTTAAATTGCTGATAAATGCATTCAGTCTTTCATCAATGTTCTGATCTTTCTTCGTGGATATTCTTTGTTGGGCTCGTTCAACTGAAACCTGTAATTCTTCAACATCGATTGGCTTGAGCAGATAGTCGAGGGCGCAAACCCGAATCGCCCTGATCGCGTATTGATTATGGGCTGTCGTGAAAATGAGTTCAAAATTGACCTCATTAATCTTGCCGAGTAGCTCGAACCCATTTGCGTTAGGCATGACAATATCCAAAAAAACTAAATCCGGCTTGAACTGACGAATCGCTTCAATACCCGATTTTACGGAATCAGCCATCTCAACCACTTCGATATTTTTGCAGTACTCGACTAATAAATTGCGAAGCAGCTTGCGGCTTTTTTCCTCATCATCAATTATAACAGTTCGAATCACTATGCATCCTCAATTGGAATGATTATTTTAACTCTTGTTCCCGTCCCGCCATTTGTTTTTGCAAGATCGATGATCTCCACCCCGCGGCCATTTTTTCTGAGTTCGTTCAAAGTCGCTAATCTTTCTTGCGAAACTTTTAGGCCAACCGGTTTGTGACCGCCATTTTTGTTCTTTGACTTTAAAGCTTTCCGGATGCCGATTCCATTATCTTCAATGATGCAAATTATAGAACTGTCTGCTAAACTTAGGTGAACATCGAGTGTGCCTTTAGAGCGTTTAAATCGTAAACCATGGTAAATGGCATTCTCAACGAACGGCTGAATGAGCAAAGTCGGGATTTCGATATTGTGGGTATCGATTTGGGCATCGACGACAATTTTGTAGTTAAACTTACCTTCAAAGCGCAGCGACTCAAGCTCCAGATACAGTTTCAACGAATCCAATTCTTCCGAAATTGGCAGTTTGGACTTTTCAGCATTATCGAGCACCCTTCGCATGAGTTTGGAAAACTTGGACAAGTAGCGGTAGGCAGCCTTTCGCTCATTACTTGAAATAAAATACTGAATCGAATTGATGGTGTTAAAAACAAAGTGCGGATTCATTTGGGCGCGTAAAGCCTGCAGCTTCAGTTCGGAAATCTTTTTGTTTAGTTCAGCTCTCTTTTTTGCTCTTTCTCTGAGATTCATCACCACAAGCAGCAAAGCCGTCAAACTCAGACAAATCGCTAACCACATGAACCACCACGTTTTCCAAAAAGGCGGGGTAATCAAAATTCGCACCGATGCGCCACGCTCATTCCAAACACCATCGCTGTTCGCGCCTTTTACTCTAAATACGTATTCGCCCGGGTCGAGATTTGTAAAAGTCGCGTAGCGCTGGTTGCCGCTGTAAATCCAATCGTCGTGCAATCCTTCGAGCTGATAAGCATATTGATTTTTTTGTGGATTGGTGTAATCAAGAGCTGCAAATTCAAAAGTGATGAAATTATCTTTATATGACAATTTAAGCAAACCAAATTCGGTTAAAACATCCCCTAATCGAAAACGCTGGTCAAATTTTTTGAAATTTGAGATGACCACGGGAGGAACATTTGGATTATCTTTAACGCTATCGGGATGAAAAACATTAAACCCGTTAACGCCGCCAAAAAACATCTCCCCGCTTTTGCTTTTGAAATAGACGCCGGAATTAAACTCGAAACTTTGCAGGCCATCGTCAATGTCATAATTATTGAAAGTCTCGGTACGAGGATCAAATCTGGAAAGCCCTCTGTTTGAGCTAATCCAGAGATTCCCCTGGTCATCAGCAAGAACGCCGTAAATGACATTATTGGGAAGGCCGTCTCTTGTTGTATAGTGTTTAAAGTCATTTGTCTCCGGGTCAAAGCGGTTGAGTCCGTAATTGGTGCCAATCCATAAAATGCCCGAGGGATCTTCGCAAATCGACATTACATAATTATGGCTTAGACTATTTGCATCCGGGTTGTGCAAATATCTGGAAAAAGTTTCCGTGTGCGCATCAAATCGATTAAGACCGCCGCCAATTGTTCCGATCCAGATGTTCCCATCCATATCTTCAAAAATAGAAGTTACCCCATTACTGCTGAGACTACCCGGGTTTTCCGGATCATTGACATACCGGGTAAATTCCATCTTCTCAGGATCTAGCTTGTTTAAGCCACCTCCCAAAGTTCCGATCCACAAGGTCCCATTTTGGTCAAAGTATAGGGTTTTAATCCGGTTACTGGATAAGCTTTTTGAGTTTTCAGAATCCCATTGATAGCGTTTGAATTTGCCGGTTCTTTTATCAAATCTGTTTAACCCGCCGCCGTTCGTTCCGACCCAAATAGCGCCTGACGGATCTTCTTGAATTGCAAAAACAGCGTCCGAGCTTAAACTAAAAGAATCAGAGGGTTCGTGCTTGAAGACTTGGTAATCGTCACTTTCGGGATCAAAGCGGGTCAGCCCTCCCATCTGCGTTCCGGCCCAGATAAACCCTTCAGAATCTTTGAAAATTGACCAGACCATATTGCCCCCCAAAGCATCCGGATTCCTCAAGTCATTTTTATAATGGGCAAATTTGACTTTATTCGGATCGTACTTGTTGATGCCGCCACCAGAGGTCCCAATCCAAAGAGTTCCTGAATTATCAACCAGCAAGGACATGATCATGTTGTTGCTTAAGCTACTCTGGTTGAGCGGGTCATGAAGAAACCGGCTGAATGTTCCATCTGACCGATTCAATCGATTCAGCCCGCCACTTTCGGTTCCGATCCAAAGATCGCCTTTTTTATCTTCAACGATATTTGAGACAGCGTTCTGGCTCAATGTGCGTGGATCGGTGGGGTCGTTTTGAAAAAGTTTAAATTTGTCTGAAGTTCGATCATATTGCACCAAACCGGCGGTGAAGGTCCCGATCCAGAGCAAACCGTAACTGTCTTCATAGATCGTTGAAATGAACCCAACACTCTCAGCAACTTTAATTTCGAATTTCTCAAAACGCTTTTCATTCCGATTAAAAGTAAACAAACTGCCCTCAGAGTTGCTAACCCAGAGAATATCTTCACTGTCTTCAAAAATTGCGCTAATTCCTTGTGGCCCTGAATTGGCAGGCCCAGCGAGAAAGAATTCATATTGCTCCCCGATTTTATCAAATCCCGCCAAACCATGGCTGGTAGCAAACCAAACAGTCCCCAACTTATCCCGGTAGATTCTTCGTACCGAAATTTCGCTTGATGAACTGACCTCAATTAATTTATCGCGGAAATGTTCGAATATCTCCTTTTCAACATCAAACCTGTCGAGTCCACCTTCTTCGGTTGCGACCCAGATAAAACCATCCTTGTCTTCGCAAAGGCTGCCGATATAATTACCTGAAATGGTGGTCGTATCAAGCGGGTGGTGCCGGTAAATTGTAAAATTGATGCCGTCATATTTGTTCAGGCCATCCTGAGTGCCGAACCACATAAACCCTTGACTGTCCTGCATGATCACAGAAGCAGAACTTTGGGAGAGGCCATGTTCAACCGAAAGACGTTCAAACTTGATTTCTTTGGACTGGCCGGAGAGGTTCACCCATCCTAACAAAAGCAGAATCAAAATTTTCTCGCACGGAATCCGCATGTAACTATATACGAATTTTAGGACAAAATGGAAAGAAATAAATGTGAATAGGGTCGTGTCAAAGTTACTGGATGCATAGGAAAAGCCCTTCAGAATGTACAGAGGGAACTACTGTGCCTAATATTGGCCTTTACCACTTTTCGGACACTTATGATTTAATTTACCGGTAGCTTCTTAACTGTTTCGCTAATCCAGTTTTCTGAGTACCAGATCCCTCGAGCCATGACCCCGACGGGGCTTCTCACATTACGAACGTCGGTTAATGGGTTCTTTCTAAGGAGGATTAGGTCGGCACGATAACCTACATCAACAACTCCGAACGGTATCTCCTCAGCCATGTGTCGAGATATGAACTCGCCCGGATTAACCGTCCCGGCGCGGAGTGCATCAAAAGAAGAAAAACCCGCTTCCACGTAAAGCTCAAGTTCCCTAAGTAATGCGAACCCGGGAACCACCCGGACGCAAGAGATAGAGTTAGCGAAAACACTGCTAATAGGATTAAGTACATATTTCCCTCTGCAGAAATTAAGAAATGGAAAGTCAAAATTTTATCGTACTCTTCATTTAGATAAAGAGTCATGGGAAACTCTGAAAGAATTTAATAAGCTTAAAAGGAAAATGATTAATGAAACGAAAAATAAAAAAACAAAAGAAGATTAAAAGTATGGAAGAAGTAATATTAGACTTTCAAAGAAAAAATATTGAAAGCATATCTTTTAAAACAGAAAATATATCTTCGGTTTTTGTTAGCCTGTTCTAAGCTCTCCCCATGAAGTATTCCACAAGCTTTTTATCAGAAGTCTTCTGCTCTTTTATCTACTCTTTAGATTTGCGCTCTCTTTTCTTAGAGCGCTTCCTTCC
>JADFPY010000297.1 GCA_022562085.1 candidate division KSB1 bacterium
TTGTGATATAATTTGAGGATTCTTTTCATGAAGATACTCAAAGAAGTCAAAAATCTTTGGATGCAATAACGGTTCACCACCACCTTGTAATGAAATATAACAACATTCCTTATGCAGGCTGATTTCATCGACAACTTTATTGAACAATTCAAAATCCATATAACCCATATTCTTGCGCCAGCGGACGCCCGTTACACAGCTTGGACATTTTAAGTTGCAATAACCTGTTGATTCAAGTATTACTCGTCTTGGGAATTTTTTATCTTTTCCATTTTGCATTTGAATATCCTTTTCCCCTCAAATGATGCACTTTCGTGCAATAACAAACATGTGAGAAGACAACTTATTTTCCGATAAAAAATTTTGAAACGGAATACCTAGTCTTTCCCACTGGTCAACAAGAATATGTTTTAGAAACGGCTGTCCTGAGATATCATACTCGCCGGTAAGGATACTTTTCCGTACAAGTTCGGCATCCAGAACACCTGGTGTTTCAAGGCTTAATATTTTGAATCCAGCTCTTTCAAGTAACATACTTATCGATTCAGGATTAAACAAGTTCAGGTGCTCACCACCAACACTTTTTGATTTGGTCTTCAAAAGCGAAGTGTCAAAACCATGCATGTTAGGACAAGTAATAAATAGTAATCCTTTTCCGGATATAGTCTTGTTGCATGTTTTTAAAAATTCGAATGGTGAAAAAAGATGTTCAATCGTTTCGAACGATACAACAACGTTTACCTGCAGATCATTCAAACAAACATTTTCAATGATATCTTCAATAACCTCAACTTGCTTGTCGCGGCACCTTTGTGCAAGATGCGGTGTGGGCTCTACTGCAATTATTCGCTTGAAAAAATTGCGAGATTTTAACTCTTCACAAAATGTCCCAAAACCACTGCCTACCTCGAGTATCAATTCATTATCAACTCCGAATTCATGACAGTAATTCAGAACCATATCTACTCTTTTTTTGAAAATTTTTTCACGGCGAACTGGCTCTGAGGCGGCAAAAATGTGTTCGGCCCAGAAACGATAGCTCTTCGAATTTGTATAATGCTCCTGAAGTATGGCAAATGTCGGGCGTGGACTGGCATAGATAGTTTCACAGTTTAAGCATTCATCAAAGTTCACATCCAATTTATTAAAAGCGTGAATTCGACCATTGTAATCACAGGCAGGACAAGTGACTGCAACAAATTGTTCTTTATGACGCATCAGAAGCGCACGATCCTGCGCACACAGTTTTTCTAATTCTACGACCAATTCCTCAGGTCTGATCGCGTTTTCAATGAAATGTAAGTTATTCATGACCTGAAAAATAGCCTACGGTTAATGATATTTCTTGACGTCAACTGAAGAGGAACGTACCGTGCCATAGGCAGATGGTTCTCCCCAAATATTCTCCTTCACCCATTGCCCGTTTTCAATGCGCCAGACGCGCGGATCGCGGAAGGTATCGGCAATTTCCCAGAACTCATCTTCGGTCATGCCGACATAATCGAACCAGTAGTACAAATCGCTGGAGACTACATGGTCGTATTTGCGTACCATTTTTATACCCTCCTCACGACTCATATAACCAGACCGGATGTCTTTGCACGCATGGTCAGATGCGCGTCCATAACCAAATTTGATGAACTTTAACAAGTCATGCGCGCCGTTTTCATAGCGATCATCAAGATTTGAAAAGATGCGATACGTGCGTTCGAATGGCTTGGATGCCCACTCATGGCCATAAAGTTCTTTCATTAAATTGGCCTGGGTGTTTGCATCCCATTTCAGGAAGTTGCCCAGCGCAATCCCCCTGATGCCGACTTCCGCATATTCCTCGTCGCTTGGGAAGCGGAACATTTGCAGATCTTTCATGGTGAGGTTTTCTTTCTTATCCAGCATGTCATACCAGTCGAAGCCGTGGAGGTTATGTTCAACACGTATGCGCTGGCTGAACTCAACATAGTCATCTGGCGAAAACATACCCGATAAATCAGCCCAACCGACTTCGCCCCAAAGCATAAGCGGGATACGGTATTTGACGGCGATGTGAAATGGAACCGTGTTAATGCCGCAGTGTCCATGCCAGTTCATGTCACCCATTTTTTTGAAACCAATTCGGTTTAGCTTGAGCAATGTCTCTACACTCGGTCGGTAGACGATATGGTCACAATCAAGGACATCGCGTCCGCGATCGAGATTACGCTGGCCTTCTGGTAAATAATTATTGCCGTGATAAGTAACCAGCAGCGGATTCAAACCAAGTACATTTTTTGCAACATGCGCCTGATAGTAGCTGTCTTTGCCACCTCCAAACGGGATGACGCAATCATAATTACTGCCGTCTTTATTTCTATATGGCGCAACAAGCGCAAATAATTTCTCTTTCCGTAAAGCCCACTCTTCATCCGTTATCGCCTGGTATTCTTCTGCCACCTGGCACGCAGCACAGACACCGTCTTCATCAATGATCAGATTAACGGCTGCCATCGGGTAAACACATTTAGTACAGTATTGCATTGCCTTTCCTTAAAATCGTTTACTTGCCAGTCCAAAAGTCTTACTCCTTCAAACTAATCAGAGTCGAAGTTTAAGCAACTTCATAAAAAACATCATGCTTCGACTAAGTTTATCCCGAGTCTGACGAAGGGCTCAGCATGAAGCGTCCTGCAGTTTTTTACTTTTAAGACAGAACCCAAGATAGAGCTTGTTTTAATGTAACGCATGAGGCGCGAAGTATGGCGCGCAGACGCGCCATACCTCGTTGCTCTCCATGTGATCGTCGGGTTTTCTCATGGTTTCCTGAGAACACAGAAAACCGTCGTGGCACTGAGCTCCTCTTCCGTCATCTCTCGGAAACGACCGGCGACCTGTTTCATGAAGCCTTTGGGCATCTCCCTGATCCGGTTCTCATAACACAGGATCTCAAATCCTGCGCGTTCAAAATGGGGCCTGATTTCGCATGAACGCAAGCGATTGACCAGACCATCAGACCAGTCCTCCTCTTCGGCCAGGAAAGACCAGAAGTGATAGTCTGAACTGATGTATGCACGATGGTCGACAAGGTCAATAACGTGACAAGCGACTCCGCCCTTGCGCATTAGAGCAAACAATCGATCGACGGCGACGTTGAAGTTCAGGAAATGCTCCAGTACGGCTCTGGATGTCATAATATCGATGCTTTCCTCTTCGAGGACTGGATTGTGAATGTCGGTTAAAATGTGCCTCAAAGGAAGACCTGCCAATCCGTCGTCCAGGCGTCCCTCACGGAGTGCTTGCATATCGAATTGCTGAACTCTGCTCAGGAAGTCCAATTTGTCAACATTAGAACAGTTCCATCTGTCCGGCCAACAACAGTCACAGAGGAGGTCCGCCAATGCCTCCGCGGCACGCTGTTTATTGCTGTCATGTAAATCGAGGGAAATCGTTGAACTTGATCCGTTAAGAAACATCACTGCGGAGATGCCATAGGGGTGATAAGTGCCGCATCCCAGGTCACAATACACCTTGTTCTGCAATGTGGTGTATTTGCTGATGCCCTCGAAACCCTCCTTGGCTACTTCATGCACCCGGGCTGGACCGTACCGCCAATCAGGTTTTAAGTTAAGTTGTCGCCGGCAGAAAGTGTAAATGCGATCAAGTTCAGACCATGTGCGAACCTTATACTGTGAAACATTTTGATTATCCATAAATTTCACTTCTCATAGAATACAAAGTAACTGCAAATGAACAAAAATCATCTGTGCGAAAAATCTGCTACGCCTCCGAAGATTTTTCGTGCCAAACAGTCCTCGAAAATGAATTTATGCACATCCAAAACTTTTCCATAATATTTTAACCGTAGATGAGTTAACGAAGTGCCAATAACGGGTTTTTAGCACTAGACCGATCCCTTAGAGTATCGTCAATTAATGCCGGTTTCCTCACGCTAAATCCGTTTTCATACAAATATTTTTTTGCGTTGTAAACGCTTTGTTCGGTATAATTGAAAATATTTGCCGCAGCAACTGCCGAAGCGCCACCCTTTTCCAACCCTTCGGCAAAGTGTGCCCATTCACCGACGCCACCGCAAGCGATCATCGGGATGGAGACGCTATCGGTTACTTTTTTGATCAAATTGAGATCGTAGCCTTTACCCGTACCATCCCTGTCCACCGAGTTTAAGAAGATCTCGCCAGCACCGCGCTCTTCAGCTTCTTTCGCCCATTTTACCGGATCCAAATTGGTAGGCACACGCCCGCGTTCGGTGTAGACTTCGTAATCGCCGTTGTCGTTGATCTTGACATCGATCGATACCACAATACATTGCGCTCCAAACACTTTTGCACCTTCCGAAATAAATTCCGGATTCGCGATGGCCTGAGTGTTGATGGTCACTTTGTCTGCTCCAGCGGCGAGATATTGCCGCATGTCGTCGATGCTGCGTATACGACCGCCGAAAGTAAGCGGCATAAAACAGGCATCGGAGATGTCGCGAATAATGTCGAGCAATGAACTGCGATTGCCATCACCATGATCATCCCGGCCAGTGTCGTAAACGGCGTCGGGGCTGATATCGAGATAAATCAGCTCATCCGCTGTCCAGACATTGAGGCGCCTGACCATAGCAACCGGATTGCCCAAAGGCTGGTATCGTTTAAATCCCCGACTTTGCACAATGATGCCGTTGCGAAGTAAGAGAACAGGTATCAGACGGTTTTTTAGCATTTTGGGTTAATTAAATCAGTGTTTAAAAGTCCTCCTTTGAAGGAGGACAGTTTTGCGTTCGTTCAGAACGTAAAACAGGTGGATGTTAATCGTCGATCTGGCGACAAACCAGTAAACATCCTTCTGTTTTTTTGCTCTGGACGAGCAAAAACTGTTTCCTTCGAAGGGAAATTAACTTACTTTGTGAAATTTTTTAGGAGCCTTATGCCGGCTGACTGGCTTTTTTCGGGATGAAATTGCACACCAAAAATGTTATCCCTTTGTACGCTGGCGGTAACTTGCACACCATAATCACAAAATGACGAAACCACCGAATCATTCTTCGGTCTAAATTGAAAGCTATGCACAAAATAAAATGTGGTGCCCGGTTCGATGCCTTCAAATAAAGGGTTGGATTTTATTATCGACAATTCATTCCAACCGATATGCGGCAACCGCAATTTTGATTTTGATGTGTCTATTTTATCAACTACCCCGGTTATCCAATCCAGGCCTTGATGTTCACCGAATTCTTTTCCGAGTGTGGCTAATGCTTGCATACCGACACAAATACCCAGAAATGGCTTTCCTTTTTCGATAACTTCCTTTTGTAGCAATTCGACTAAGTTAAAATTGTATAAACCGGTTTTACATTCGGCAAAAGCACCCACGCCCGGTAATACGATATGCGATGCATCCCGAATCTCATTGAATGCATTTGTGATTTTAACATCGCTATCGAACGCCCGAAATGCGTTAAATACCGAGCGGACATTGCCGCAACCGTAGTCCAGAATTACAACCCGTTTATTGTTCATTTGTGTTCGCCAATGACTCGACATCACAAAAATAATTGTACAGTGGCATAAAATCATCCAACCGGCCAAAACCCGTGATAGATACCTTTCGCAGCTCAGTCAGTAAATTATGAATTTCCAGCGCATTGGTTTTAGTTTGTGTTGTCAATTGCATGCTCCGATTTCGATCTCATGTGAATCAATAAATTTTTGTGCTCGGTTGATTGTTTGCGATGCATCCTCGCCAGTCGCTATAACGAATCCAAATCTTTTGGTATGGTCCGAGACCGGTTCAATTTTTTCGCCATG
>JADFPY010000298.1 GCA_022562085.1 candidate division KSB1 bacterium
GGTAAAACTGAGACCAATTGGAATCGCTCTGGAAATCTGATGACTATAACCTTAACCGACACCGATCCAAATTTAGCTGCTCAAATGACCAATCGTCTTGCGGAGATATTTGTCCAAGAGAGTGCTTCTCTTAAGACAAGAGATGTTGAGAAAAAGAGCCAGTTGCTGGGAGAGCAACTTCTTATAGCAAGGGCTGAATTGACCGAGGCTGATAAGGCACTTAAGGAATTCCAGGAAAATAATGCCCTGGATTTGAATGCGGAGCAGGATATCCAAGTCAAACAGTTGGTGAGTGATGAGGCTGAGAGGAAAGCTTTAGTTTCCTACAAAAATACACTAGAAGTTCTTCTGCAAAAATCGGACGATGAACTGAATTCCGTAAACGGAAATGGAACTGCTGCGGAGAATCGCAGATATATTTTTAGTCAACTTGCGGCACACCGTTATTTCGATAATCATCCAACGATGCTGTTTCTGCGTGAAAAGCTAAAAGATCAAATTGAAAACTGGCGCATGATTGTAGCAGGTTCTTCTGAGCAAAACCCAAGGGCTCAGTCAATTGACAATGAGATTCGAGCAACACAAGCACAAATAGAGAACTTCACCCGTCAGGAAATAAGTACTATTGGAGTTGAGATAAGCAGTCTGAGCTCAAAAATATCAAAACTACGACGCGATCAAAGTCGGTTTCCAGCTCAACAGCAGCGGTTGGGTGAACTTAAAAGAGATCAGCAAGTTGCCGAGCAAAAGTACCTCAACTTGGATAGTAAATCCCGTGACGCTAAAATTAACGAAGTAGTCAAATCTGAAGAAATAGAGATACTAGATCCTGCGATTGTGCCCGAATTTCCTACAAGCCTTCCAAAGAGGATCCAGGCTTCATTGGGTGGCACTCTAGGTATAGCACTTGGCGTTTTCCTTGTGTTGCTTCTTGAATTCATCGACAAAAGTATTAAAACCGTTGACGATGTAAAAAGGTATCTAAAATTACCGGTTATGGGTACGATCCCCTTGCTTGACTTTAGCGATGTTTTCGATTTTCAGGACTCCGAGAAATTGAAGCGGATTGATCAACAACTGGTGACGCATGATTATTCCCCGACTCCAATTGGTGAAGCATACCGCTCTCTTAGAACAAATTTGTTGTTCTCAAAAGACCACGGTAAAATACAATCTCTGGTTGCAACCAGCACCGAACCGGGTGATGGCAAGTCCTTTACTGCGGCGAATTTAGCTATCACCTTTGCGCAACTCAAAACAAACACATTGCTGATAGACGGTGACTTAAGACGCGGCGTTCTTCACAATACGTTTGGGTTGCCGAAAGAGCCAGGATTTTCCAACTACTTGACAAGAATGGTTCCTCTACAAAATATTCTATATGAAACACATATTCCCAATCTAACTCTCATAACTTGTGGTTCTTTAATTCCCAACCCTTCGGAATTATTGGGTTCGCAGCAGATGCGCAAATTCCTCGACGAAGCCAGGAGAAAATATGAGCTGATAATTTTTGACAGCCCTCCGCTAAACGCAGCTACAGATGCAGTCGTTATCGGCACGCAAGTCGATTCAGCGGTGATGGTTATTCGGGCCGGAAAGACCAATCGGGAATTTGCTCTCCAGAAATTGGAGCTATTTTCAAATGTGCCGGCGAAAGTCTTGGGTGTAATTTTAAATGGAACGACGAGTGATATGGCCCATCCTGGTTATAGCTATTATCACTACTAAAATTTGAATAGGAATTTATTGACGGGCTAAGGGAATATGGCAAAAATATTGGTGACAGGAGGCGCCGGATTTATCGGATCCCACCTTAGCGAGACTCTTTTAAAAGAGGGACGGGAAGTCATTTGCCTTGACAGTTTCAACGATTATTATAATCCGGAAATCAAACGAAATAATATTTCTCTACTGCAAGGGCAAAGTAATTATACACTGATTGAGGGGGATATACTTAACCTCGATCTTTTGCGTCAAATCTTCGCGGATTATAAATTTGATATTGTTGTTCACTTAGCAGCACGGGCAGGTGTTCGACCTTCTATCCAGGAACCTCTGCTTTATCAGCAAGTCAATGTAGAGGGCACGACGAATCTTTTGGAAATGGCTAAAGAATTTCGGACGCAGAAGTTTATTTTTGGTTCCTCATCCTCGGTTTATGGTGAAAACGAAAAAGTGCCGTTTTGTGAGAGTGATCCCGTCGATCATCCCATTTCTCCATATGCGTCGACAAAGAAATCTTGCGAGTTGATTTGTTACACCTATTATCATCTTTATAGTATTTCCACAACCTGTCTGCGTTTTTTTACAGTCTATGGTCCAAGACAGCGGCCGGACATGGCCATCTATAAATTTACACGAGCAATAGAGGCAGGCGAACAAATCACCATGTATGGTGACGGAAGTTCGCGTCGCGATTACACCTACGTTACGGATATTATTGAAGGTATCTGCAAGTCCATTGAATACTGTTCAGATTACCACATCTACAATTTAGGTGAATCGAAGACCATTGAACTAAGAGAGCTTATTCAGTTGATCGCGAAGTGCTTGGGGCAAGAACCCAAAATTCAAAAGCTTGCAATGCAGCCAGGCGATGTTCCAATTACTTTTGCCGATATCACTAAAGCCAAAAATGAAATATCCTACCATCCAAAAGTCAACATTGAGCAAGGAATAGCCAAGTATGTTGATTGGTTTAAGGCGAATAAACTCCATGAATAATTTTTTAGTTTCAACTTTCTTTTAGAATCTCTTTAATGGTCCAGGATAAGGAAGTTTTTCTAAGCAATGTCGTCAAAACTATTGATGCCATTTCTGTTGCCGTTGCTTTTGTAGCTGCATACTTTTTCAGCTTTTTCGTAAGAAATATTCTAGGGCTAGGTGAATTATACTATGCATCTGCCCCCACTATTCATGCGTTTTTATTTTTCACAAACAAATATTTCATTATCCCCGTTGCCAGCATACCAACCTGGTTGCTATTGTTATCCGTTTTGGGTGCATATCGAGATATACGAACCAAAACATTCCTAAAGGAATTTGAAATTCTGCTAAAAGCTGGCGTCCTGGCAACAATCGTGCTGGGTAGCCTCATTTTCGTTTTTAAACTAACCGTCACGAGTCGTTTATTTATTGCAATTTATTCAATGGTGACTGTTGTTGTTCTTACTATTTCAAGGGTATTCCTACGAAAGTTCTTTGATTACATGCATCAGCAGGGCTACAATCAAATAAATTTGCTGATTGTTGGCACCGGAAAAAGAGCAAGGGAGTTCATTGAGGTTGTAAAAAGTCATGCCCATTTAGGTTTGCGAATTGTAGGACTGATTGATGATGAGCATGGTATGTTTGGTAAAGAAATAAAAGGGTTCCGGGTTCTGGGTAGACTTCAGGATATTCCTTTTATCCTGCATAGAATTGTTGTCGATCGAGTGATTTTTGTGGTGCCGAGGCTTTGGTTAAATCGAATTGATGAGGCAATCTTGGCGTGCGAACGGGAAGGAATCAGTACTTCGATTAGCATGGATCTTTATAACCTCAGAATAGCGAAAGTGCGCCAGACTGATTTTGGAGGATTCCCGCTTTTAGAATTTGAAACATTTTCAGCCAAGCAGTGGCAGCTTTTTCTCAAACGCACACTCGATATTATCTTATCTTTTGTGCTTTCAATCATTTTTTCTCCAATAATTATTTTTGTGATAATTGCCATTAAGGCAACCTCAAAAGGTCCGGTATTGTTCAGGCAAATGCGCTCCGGTTTGAATGGCAGAAAATTCAAGCTTTATAAGTTTCGAACAATGGTTGTGGGTGCTGAGATGAAAAAGCGCGAGTTGGAGAAAATGAATGAGATGGACGGTCCGGTATTTAAAATAAAATTCGATCCGCGAATCACAAAGATTGGTAGAATTCTGCGAAAATTGAGTATCGATGAAATTCCGCAGCTCCTCAATGTTCTGAAGGGAGATATGAGTATCGTTGGGCCCCGTCCACCATTACCCGTTGAAGTAGAGTTGTATAAAATGTGGCAGCGCCGGAGATTAAGCTTGAAACCCGGACTCACCTGTATCTGGCAAGTCAGCGGTAGAAATAAAATTCAGTTTGAAAAGTGGATGCAGATGGACCTGCAGTATATCGATCAATGGTCTCTTTGGCTGGACTTTAAAATTCTTTTTAAGACTGTATTTGTGGTACTCTTTGGATACGGTGCGAGTTAAAGTCAATTACCAATTAAATTACTTTCCAAATTGAATTCCACCTAACTCGCTTTGTGTCAGGTGCTAACATCGTTTCATTTTGACACATAGCTACTTAAAATAACAGCCTTTAAAGTATTTCTTAAACTGTAGTAAACCCTTTAAAATACAGACACACCTTCCTCGCTCAAACATCTAAGGTCAGTGGCATTATAATTGCTAAAGTAAATGCGATTAAGACCGATCTAAAATTTTAGCGCTTACATTAATGAATTTTAGTAGAGTTTGAAGGCGCCTAACACTACCGTTGTTCGCCTTCCGCTCAATCTTTCTTTCTAATTCTGAGGATTATTTTCACAAATGCGCATTTTGATGATTGCCCCACAGCCTTTTTTCCAACCGCGAGGAACCCCGTTCAGCGTTTTACATAGATTAAAGGCTCTATCACATTTGGGCTGCAAAGTCGATTTAGTAACCTATCATATCGGGCAGGATGTGGATATCGAGGGGGTCACAATTCACCGTATTCCAAGAGTTCCCTTTGTTAGAAAAATTGCCATCGGACCATCGAAGAGAAAAATTATCCTTGATTTCTACCTGTTCGCTAAAGCAAAAAAAATGCTGAAGAAGGGCAACTATGATCTGCTTCATACTCACGAAGAGGCAGGATTCGTAGGTAACTATTTAGCAAAAAAATACGGTACATTGCATCTGTATGATATGCATTCTAGTTTACCGCAACAGTTGTCAAATTTTAAGTTTAGTAAATCGAATTTTTTGATTCGCCTTTTTGAGATGCTTGAGGCCCAGACAATCGAAAATGCCACCGCTTTAATCACCATCTGCCCAGAGTTGTTTAATTATGTCAAAGGCAACTTTCCCAATAAGTTTAACAAATTGATCGAGAATGTTGCAGACAACAGCCTTGTATTTAAATCTCAAATGAATGGCAGCCAAATAAAACAGAAGATAAAAACAAACGGTGAAGCGGTCGTTCTTTACACTGGCACTTTTGAACCCTATCAAGGTATCGACTTACTGATTAAATCAAGCGCTAAGGTTGTTGAACAAACCAAAGAGGTACGCTTTGTTTTGGTAGGGGGTAAGCCGGAGCAAGTTGAGCACTATAAGAAGACCGTAAGTGAAATGAATCTCGATGATTATTTTGTCTTCACTGGGTCTGTTTTGCCAGAAGAAATCCCTGGTTATATTGACACGTGTGATGTGCTGGTTTCGCCAAGAATTGAGGGTAACAATACCCCGCTCAAAATATATTCTTACTTGCGTTCCGGAAAGCCGATTGTGGCGACCAATCTTATTACGCATACACAAGTACTCAATGACAAGGTTTCAGTCCTTACGGATTGCACGCCGGAGGCTTTCGGTACGGGCGTGTTAAATGTTTTGAAAGGAGATGATTTACGCAAGCGGGTTACGAAGAGTGCCAAGAAATTGGCTGAAGACAAATATAGCTACGAGTCTTACCTTGAAAAGACAAAAGAAGTTCTTGAGTATTTAGAAGAACAACTGGAGAACGCCGGCTAATGTGTGGTATTTGTGG
>JADFPY010000299.1 GCA_022562085.1 candidate division KSB1 bacterium
ATGTATTCCTGATGTCTCACCACCTGTCTCTTCGTCGTAGAACATCACGACACCTTGCGTACCGGTCCTGGGGCTCGCCTTCGTAATGTACAAGCCGTCCCCCGCTGGAGAAGTGACCTCTCCTTCGCCGTACTTCAGCACGTATCCGCCTGCGGGTGCGGTTGCCGTTTGATGTCCCGTCACGCCGGGAGCTTCCAGGCGTCGTTCTTGGCCTTGCTCTTGGAGACCGGTTATGATGGTCCCTCCAATGAAGATTCCAACCACCAGGGTCAAAGCATACCTAAGGGTTAACTTTTTCATGATGATCTCCGTATTTGCGGCTGGACTGCTTTAGAATCTTTTTGCAAGTTTTATGGTGCTAACGTGCTTGGTTTAACCTGCGAAACCGTCATGACTAAGTCGCAAATTTAGTCAAAAGCTTACGCGGTTTTGTCAGGGTTCAAACCAGTGTTAGACAAAAAATCGACTCAATTTGTTTATAGCGCTCTTCGATGACTGAGTATTTTCGTTTCTTGAGCCTGCCCAGGCTGACCATCTTCGCTGCTTATAATACGCAATTTTGGGATTTTGGGATTATTTCAGTCGTTTGATAACCAGCAACGTGAAATCATCCGAGGGCTCGGAACCCGCCCTGAAATTCTCCACTTCCTTTTGAATCTTTTTCACTAACTTTTCCGCCGAAAGCCGGTGATGCTGCTTAATGAGAGTCATCAAACGCTCTTCGGAAAACTCTTCCTGCTTGGAATTCATGGCCTCGGTAACGCCATCGGTGTAGAGCACGAAAATATCGTTTTTCTGAATCGTGAGAGTTTCCTCTTCGAGGCTGATCTTGGCAACAATTCCCAGCGCCATGCCGGCCGGTTGAAGCGCACGAAATTCCGATTCCGAAGCTTGCCAAACATAAGGTGGGTGGTGACCGGCCCGCGCACAAGTCAGGGCGCCGGTTTTCGGGTTGAGAACGGCATAAAAAAGAGTAATGAAACGCCTGTTGCGCGATTCGGTCATGAGCATTTCATTGGCCCGGCACAGAACCTGGGCCGGAGAGTTGTCTTGTATTGCGATGCCGCGAACCAGCGTTCGGGAAAGGGCCATCACTAACGCCGCCGGAACGCCCTTGTCCGCAACATCAGCAATGACGATACCCAAGTTGGCATTTTTTAACGGGATGAAGTCATAAAAGTCGCCGCCCACATGTTTAGCCGATTGATAATAGGTGGCGATTTCCCAACCCGGTATTTTCGGGGTCGCCTCAGGTAAGAAGCTGTGTTGGATTTCTTGCGCCATGCTCAGTTCTTTTTCCAAAGCTTCCTGCGCCAGCCGGATTTCGTGGAGCTCGGTTTGCTCGATGGCCAGAGAAGCTTGATTGGCCAGCAGATTGGTTAGGTGCACTTCGGCTTCGGCCACCTTGCGCGGCGTTTTATGGGCGACCAAAAGCAGTCCAATGGGATGGTTCTGAGAAATACTCTGAATCGGCGCAAGGTAAATGGACCGACAACCCACTTCGCTCCAGAATTGCCACATCGCACGATCTTCAATGATGCTTGTCGAAGCTTCCGGTGGAATAGGCTCCTCAAGAGGAAACAATCTCAAACTGGGTTCACCGCGCTCTTGCAGGGAAATTTGACCGGAGCGGCCAAGCTGCAGGAACGTTTGTCCGGCGCCAGATTCGTTCCAGGGCTTTTCCAGAAAAACTTCTTGCTTAGGCTTGAGCCCGGTGCTGGCGAGCTTTCTTGTGCCTCCATTTGCTTCGTGCAGCATGAGCGCGCACACATCCGCGGCAAAGATTTCCGCTGTCACCTTGACAACTTGTCCCAAAATCGCTTCCAAATTTTGCGTATTTAGCAAAGCATTCGAAAGGGTTAACAGGGCCGCCTGTTCTTGAATCCTTTGATCCCGGGTCTGCTCGAAAATGCGTGCGCGTTCCACGGCCACACCCATTTGATTGCCGACCGTGGTCAGCAGTTGCAATTCTTCATCTGAAAATAGACGTCCGGCGGCGGTCGCGACATTCAATATGCCGATTTGGGCCCGTGGCGTTTCTAAAGGTATGCTGGCGTGGTCCACCAGATTTTGTCGATCCCCTTTGGAATGTTCGATGCGGCTGCAGTAGACGATGTTCACGGCTTCGGTCAGTTTATCTTCGCATGCCAGTCTGTTGCAGCGGCAGCCGCCTTTCCAGACCCGTCCGGGATGTTTCAGCGCAGGAGGCAGCCCGTGATTCGCGGCCAAAGTGAAGGTCGTATTGTCGCGATTTGTCAGGAAAACCCAGCCGGCATTGAGGCCTAGAATTTTCAAAATGATCTCAAGCGAATCGTGCAGAGCTTGGTTTAGGTCGAGAGCTTGGTTTAAGGTTTCGGCGATGGTTTTAAGCGCCGCCAAATTGGAATTTTGCCGGTCGCTGTCTTTGGCTTTGTTCATTGTGTTTGCAATGAGAATTTCAATTTATAACGTAGAAAATATGTCCCTTTTACACCAACGTCATTTATCGATTAAGATAGCAATTAGCGTTAATTTAGCAACAATTTTCCTAGAGGCGTGGCCGAAAATCCTTTGCCCTCGTGAATGAAACGCTTTTACTTTCATCATCTTGACTCAGGTGCTGCGGCAGAAATTTCAACGCCACATGGCGTTGCAGTTTGGTGTCTTCGGCTTATAGACCACGCCCATGCCGCCTTCGCCGAGCTTTTTGAGGATTTTGTAGTGGGAAATGGTTTTACCAATCATTGTTAGATAATCCTCGTTTTCATAAAGTATAATCGGGATAGGGCGAGGCCTCACGACCCCGCTCCTCCCACACCACCTGGCGTACGGATCACGTACCAAGGCGGTTCGGCTGGTTAAGTTGTCCGAACGTATAAACGTGGCAACCCTAAAGCGTCAAAGTACCGACCGGGCAACGCAATCGAGAGTGCAGGACTACGACTCAAGCGCCAGGGGCCATGAGCTGATTTTGCGGTATTCCACGCTAAGTCTCGGCTCACACCTGATTAATTTCTTTTTTGTTCTCCATTAAGCGAACTGTAGTAGGCGAGATCTTTGCTTCACCTAGAGTAAGTGTGGTTAAGAAGACATCATCGTAATAAAGATTAAATGTGAAGAAACCTGGAATTATATTGTCTACAAGAGCAGTCCTTCTGAGGAGGTCTCTTGCCTGCTCTTTTTCGAGTCCAGCCTGTTTCGTTAAGTAATTGTACGAAATCTTCCAGTGACTATCCCTCGCTTGACTTTGTGAGGGTTCTTTAATGAATTCTCAATAGAGTCAATTTTCTCACGCAGACTGTTCACGTCATCAACCATCCATTTTAAACTCTTCAACTCTGGGTCGTGTACTAAGTAATTGCGTTCGGCAAAGAGTATCAGTTGAAATGCGTTGTCAATTATCGTCATTAAACGATTTTTCCTTAACCCCACACAACAACCGCACGCTGTGTTCTTCAAATGTTGGCTCATTTCAGCCAATTGGCTGATATGAGCAAATAGTTGGCTGAGTTTAGCAAATTGCCCTCATTTTCTGACCGCGAAACTAAAAGTTATAAGTCATTGTCATTATAATAACTTATGAAGAAAAAATAAGTTTGGCATCGACCTTGCATAGAGTGGGGGGTGACATGATTACGCTATTACTTTATATAATCACATCATAGGAGAATGATGATGAAAATTAGATCAAACACTTACGCGCTTCTCAAAATTCGAGTCACTTAATTAACAAGGAGTCCAAAGATGAGAAAATTCAAAAATTCCATCCCTGTCCCTGGCAACCAACTATTTATACTTAAGCACATTGAAAATAGACATTTTCACAGTGGCATACTTGTTAAAGCAATGCAATTATAAATAAGCGGCATTCGTTAAACAAAAAATAGGTATGAAATCTATGAAAGAATTATTCTACTTTTTGCGTTCAGATTTGATGATTGAAGTTCACTATGGTCAGGCTTCAACTACGCTCACTTATTTTTCGCATCGGGAAATTACTGAAGGGGAGAGAAAATTTGTTGAGCACTATATTCGCACCAAAGTAACTTCTGAGGCGCAAAGCGACAGCGTCAGTTACATGGGAATAGACGATGAGTTGGCGAAAAACCTAAATGAGTATCACTCAAAAAAGAACCTTAAATCTCTGGATGAAAAACACGAAAAAGTCGATGGCGCAGTTAAGGTTTTGATTAAAGAGTCTATGGCAACCTATTACTTCGAACAAATCGGCAAGAAGCTTATAGAAGTCAAAGGAATGATTCGGCAGGGTAGCGAGTTTTCGGAATTAAATATCGAGAAAATGAATTTGGCGGAATTAGTTTATGCTTACAATATCTACACCGATCAAAAAGTCAATATTGAAAAAGTTTTACCCAAAGAACTTTCCGCAGTTTACTAAGAAACTGCATTTAGCCTAAAAAAAGCCTTCGGCTGAATTTAGGGTATTAAGTGACGATTGTTTAAACAAAAATTTGCGTGAAGGCACGATAAAACCCACCAAACAAACCTAAAACACTAAAAAAATGTCGTCAAAAGGCCTATTCTTTCTTTAGTCGGGATGACGTTGTCCTAGTTTCTTATTTAACCATTTGATGATGGAGTTCTCCAATATCTCCCTTTTTCTCCATAAAAATCTCTTCAAATCGAATTTTTGATTTATAAGGTTCTTCACCAAGTTCGATTTTTAAACCATCTCCTTCCGACATGTGTTGTGAATATAGATGTAGTCCAATTCCTCCACCTTGATCCATTACACATTTGAATTCTGGTAGGTACATTCTCACTATCCCTGTTTGATTTATTCTCCAGGCAATATGCTCCGAGGCTACAGTAGCTTGCATTAATGCTAAATGGCCTTGTTTAGGACCAGGGTTACCGATACAATCTCCTACAGCGTAAATATTTTTATTCTTAGAGTCTTTGGCTAGCATGTTTTTCATGTGCACAGGTACAAAGCCGCGCTCATCTATTAAATCCGAATTTTGTAATGCGTGAATTCCGCGAAAGGGTGGAACCAACAGGCATATGTCATAGGGCATAGTTTTACCGTCTTTAAAATATAGCGTATCCTTATCAAGTTTTGTTAAATGAACATTCCGGTGTACGTTAATATTTTTTCTATTAAAATGTTCATCCAAATATTTCCAAACTTTAGGCCCCCCAGGAGGAAGAAGTTGCCCCTTATCAGTGATATAATTTAGTTTTACATTATCGCGTTTCCCTTTTTCACTCAAGAGGTGATGAAGGTCCATTATAATTTCCATTGGAGGACCATCGCAGGGTGCAGCACCAACTCCAGCAAAAAAGTTTCCACGGTCAAAATTTAAGAGGGCTTCTCTAGTTTCAAGTATTCTTGAAATATCACATACAGACAGGCCAAATTCACGCGAGCCTGGTAGAAATTCGTAAGCGTGTCGTGCTCCTGTTGCCAAAATAAGATAGTCAAATTGATAATTATTATTCTCACAGATTACCTGATTGTTGTCCTGATCTATTGATGCCATTGGATCACAGATGAATTCGATTCCCGTATTTTTGAAATTTTCAGACAAATCCATAGTGATTTTTTCAGGGTCGAGATTCTCGAAAATAACTCTTGGAAATGAGGCTCTGAATGTAGTTCGTGGCTTATCCGAAATAATAATAATACGATGCTTTTCATCAAGGAGATGGCGCAAAGTCCAGGCAGCTTTTATGCTTCCAAAAGAACCGCCAATTATTAGAATTGTTTTTGTCATAGTTATTAACCTAATTAATTCCCAAAAAAA
>JADFPY010000300.1 GCA_022562085.1 candidate division KSB1 bacterium
TTGAATTTAAGTGTGGAAAATATGAAAAAAAGCGATGAGAAGCAAGGAGTAATACGCTCAGTGCCCCGGCCGGTGCACAAGTTTTAGAGGGTTCAAAAAAATACATTTCCGTTTTTAGTCTAAAGACCTTGACAAAGTCCAAAGATTATTTACTTTAACATTCTTAACACAAAAGCACGTAAAAACTTTTTAGTTATGACTATGAAAATCATAAAAAATCTGCTGGTGCTGTTTCTTTTTGTTACTACAGTTACCGCGCAGGAATCCGCTCGCGACATCATCAAAAAATCGGATGATCTGATGCGCGGCAAAACCCACACGGGTAAATATACCATGACCATCATCCGACCCGATTGGCAGCGGACTACTGAGTTCAAATTCTGGTCGGAGGGCACAGACAAGGCGTTCATTCTGATACTTGCACCTGCAAAAGATAAGGGCGTGACCTTTCTGAAAATCAAGAAGGAAATGTGGAATTACATCCCGAAAATCAACCGCGATATTAAAATTCCCCCTTCGATGCTGCTGCAGTCCTGGATGGGGTCGGATTTCACCAATGATGATTTGGTACAGGAATCAAATGCCGTCACCGATTATTCTCATGCTTTGCTCGGCAAAGAAAGAGTGGCCGGCTATGAGGCTTATAAAATTGAGCTCAAACCCAAACCGAAAGCAGCGGTAGTTTGGGATAAAATAGTCATGTTGATTGCAGTCAAAAACTATGTACCCCTCAAAGAAGAGTATTACAACGAACGAGGTGAGCTGATCCGGACCATGATTTTCTATGATATCAAAAAAATGGACGGACGGGTTATCCCGGCAAAGTTTGAAATCATCGAAGAAAAAAAACCCGGGCATAAAACCGTTATGGAGCTTGAGGATGTAACCTTCAATAAGCCGGTTAAGAGATCGGTGTTTACCAAGCAGAATTTGAGGAGAGCGAAGCCGTAACTCGATGCTCGATGCCGGATACTGGATTCTAGATATTCTAAGCACCAAGCAACCAGCATCCAGCATCCAGCATCCCTCTGGAATATCTGATAAGTTTCGGAAATAACCGCTAAGAAAATGAAAAAACTCCTAACCCTCGCCTGGCGCAACATCTGGCGTAATAAGCGCCGCAGTCTTATTACAATTTCAGCAATTGCGTTTGCAATTCTCATCGTGGCGACAACCCGGTCGATGCAATATGGCACCTACGACACCATGGAATACATGGCGGTCAGTCTTTATAACGGCGAAGTCCAGGTGCATCGCAACGGTTTCCAGCATGAACGCTCTGTGGACTATTTTTTAGCGCAAGATGAAAAAGACTGGCAAGCTATTATTGAAACGTACCCACAATATACCGCCTTCAGCCGGCGCCTCACCAGCTTTGGTTTGGTCAGCTCAGATTCAGCCAGTACCGGCGCTTTAATTGTGGGGATCGAACCCGAGCGGGAGCCGAAAATCACACAATTTTCCGGGATGGTGAAAGAAGGCGAGTCATTAAAATCAGGGGATGATCATCTGGTCCTGGTCGGAGCAACTTTAGCTAAAAACCTGGCAGTCGGAATTGGCGATACTTTGGTAGTCTTAACCCAAGGATACCGCAACCAAATGGGCGCAGATCTTTATGTCGTCAAAGGAACCATCAGCGTCGGCCATTCAGACCTCGATCGTGGCCTGATGATTATGCCTCTGCATAACGCCCAGGAACTCTACTCACTTTATAATGGCATCACCGAGGTTGTTCTTAGCACAACGAATTTCAGAAACGCGAATCTGGCTTCAAAAGCCCTGCTCATGGATTTTAATGACCCTCGTTACGAAGTCCTTTCCTGGGAAGAAATGATGCCTGAACTCAAACAGCTTATTGCCCTCGATAATATCAGCGGCGTTTTCTACCTGATTTTTATTCTAATTATTGTAGGAATTGAAATTTTCAATACAACGATGATGAGCGTCGTAGAACGCACCCGAGAGTTCGCAATCCTGCAATCAATTGGCATGAAGCCGAAGCAAATCGGCGGACTCATTTTCACCGAGTCCTTTCTGAAGATATCGATTTCCCTGACTGTTGGCTTTTTGCTTTCTTATTTAGTGATATTCATTTTGACTCAAAACCCAATTCCACTGCCTGATGGACTGAAAGAAGCTTACGCCGATTATGGTTTCGTTATCGATGACATAAAATTCTCCAGCGATGCAAAGGTTTTTTATGAGCCTATTCTAACAATTGCAATGTTTGCGGTTTTGGCTTTGCTTTATCCGATTTATAAAACGACTAAACTGAATCCGATGGAGGCGTTCAGGAAAACATAAAATTTTATCACCCGATGGCACCAAGAACGCAAAGAAAATTTCCCACTGAAACACACTGAAAATCACCGGGGGTCACCGAAAACTTTTTAACTCAAAACGAATTCGGTGAGCTTCAGTGACTTCGGCGCAATTCGGTGGAATATATTTTTGTCCCTAAATCATTGCCTGGTCATGGTTCTGAGGGAGAAAAATGGACACATTACGTCGAACTTTTAAAACTAAATCCGTTCAAAAAGCCTATTCCCAAGTCGCGTGGACCTACAACTTGTGGAGTAGGTTAACCGAATCTAAAGCCGCAGAAAAGGTATTTGAACTGGCTGAAATTCAAAACGGAGAAAATATTTTGGAGGTAGCGGTAGGTACTGGCATTGTTTTTGAAGAAATTGTTAAATGCAACCGGGATGGCAAAAATGTCGGAATGGATCTTTCACCAGGTATGCTTGCAAAAGCAATTAAAAGATTAGAGCATTCCTATCAAAATTATTTAAATTATGGAAATGTTTTTTCGCTCCCTTTCAAGAACAACCAATTTGATCTGGTCATCAATAATTACATGTTCGACTTGCTACCCGAAGAAAAGTTCGAAGCAATTTTATTGGAATTCAAAAGGGTATTAAAAAATCCGGGGCGGATTGTCATTACAAACATGGCATATGGTAAATACTGGTTCCATAAATTTTGGGCTTGGCTTGCTAAAGCATCTCCGAGTATTCTAACCGGCTGTCGTCCGGTTTCACTTGAAGGTTATTTGAAAAAGACTGGTTTCTCGAATATTCAAGTGGTAAGTGTTAGTCAAAATACATTTCCGTCGGAAGTTTTAAAAGCAGAGATCTAACCGCTAATAAACACGAATAAACGCTAATATAATGACTAAGTTAATAGAAAAGGATCTTGTTTATAAGATTGTCGGCTGTGCCATGGCAGTCCATAATGAGATTGGCCATGGGTTTAGAGAAAAAACATATGAAAATGCTCTTTGTGTCGAATTCAAACACGAGGGACTTGAATACGCCCAACAATCAGTTTTTCCTGTCATGTATCGTAGTGAAAAAGTTGACAGATATATTCCAGATTTGATAGTTGAAAACAAAATCATTGTCGACACTAAAACCGTTGAAAGCATCATTGATGAGCATCGTGGAACAATTCTAAATTATTTGAGAGTTACAAATTTACAAGTAGGCTTAATCATAAATTACAAACACCCAAAATTAGAATGGGAAAGGTTGGTTCTCGACACAGCCCGTTAATCATTCGCGTCAATTAGCGTTCATTAGTGGTTCTGGTAATGGTCGGAATAAACATGAATATTCTCCTCAAAATATCCTGGCGAAACATTTGGCGCAATCCAAGACGCAGCTGGGTTTTGATTACGTCGATTGCAGTCGGTATCTTTGGGTACATGGGGACCTCTGCGTTCAGTCGCGGCTTTTTAGTGCAAATGGTGGAATCGACCATCAATTTGCACGGTGGGCACGTTACCATTGCCGCTAAAGGATATCATGAGAATCCCAACATTCGTTTGTTCATTCGCAACCCTGAGCATGTAGAGCAATTCTTAAATGAAATCAACGGCGTCCATTATGCCCCGCTGGTTTCTTTTTCCGGCATGATAAACAGCACGGAAAAAGCTGCGGGTGTGATGATTCATGGTGTAAGCCCTGAACAAGAATCTCATATCACGGTTATTTCACAATCGATTGTCGAAGGAAATTATTTGAGTGAGCGGGAAAACCAGATTCTCCTGGGGAAAGGACTTGCCGAGAAATTAAACGTGCAAATCGGTGAAAAAGTCGTGCTGATGACCTCGGACTTGAATAAAGACATAAGCTCCGGAGCTTACCGTATCTCCGGTTTGTTTGAAACGACAAGTCCGGATTTTGACAAAACTTCCGTATATCTTAACCAAACAGCCGCCCAAAGTCTTGCCGGGTACACAAACCAAATTACAGCTTTTAATATTAAAGTGGACGAGACTCCGGAACTGGAATCTATCATCCAAACAATAAAATCGAACGTGCAAGGCAAGAAATTGGAAGTCTTATCCTGGGGAGATCGCAATCGCTTACTTGTGCTCGCTCTGGAACTTTACGATTATTCAGTGATTATTATCGTCGTTATTTTGTTTGTCGCCATTGCATTCAGCATTGCCAATTCATTTTTGATGGTTATTTATGAACGCATTCATGAGCTGGGAATTATGATGGCCAACGGCGTCTTTCCGCGGAAAATTCGGTTCATGTTGTATATTGAAGCTTTTTTTATAACACTGCTCGGCTCCGGTTTTGGGTACGGCATCTCCGTTGCCGTTTTTGGATACTTAAGCCGGGTCGGCCTGGATCTCTCCGCTTTTGCCGCAGGGATCGGAAAATTCGGCGTTGGCTCAATTCTTTATCCTAAAATCGTAGCGATGGACTTTATTCTGGGTTTGGTGCTTATCAATTTAATCGTATTTTTGTCTGTTTTATGGCCTTCAATAAAGGCCAGCCGCTTCGAGGTTGCTGATGCGATTCGGTTTGATTAAATTTAACCACAAATTTCACAAATTGACGCGACAAGAATTGGAGTTGTTATGAGTCTGGTACAGCTTGAAAACATCGTTAAAATCTATCAGGGTAAAAACAAAGTGCCGGTGCAGGCCTTGAGTGAAGTCCGCTTTGGTGTTGAAGCAGGTGAGTTCACTGCGATCGCCGGTCCATCCGGCTCGGGAAAAACCACCTTGCTGAATATTATCGGCGGCTTGGATAAACCGACATCCGGATCGGTTACGGTGGCAGGAGAAAACCTTACCAACCTGGATCGAAATAAACTCGCTGAATTTAGATTAAACACTTTAGGGTTTATATTTCAAGCATATAATTTGATTCCGGTTCTCACCGCCGAGGAGAACGCTGAATTTATGCTATTGCTGCAGGGCGTCTCGAAAGCAGAACGGCACCAACGAGTCAAAGCTGAATTTGCGGAATTGGGTATCGAAGAAGATCTGCTGCACCGGCGTCCAAACGAATTGAGCGGCGGCCAGCAGCAAAGGGTGGCCGTGGCGCGTGCCCTGGTTTCGCACCCGAAGCTCATTCTCGCCGACGAGCCCACCGCTAATCTCGATTCGAAAACCGGCAGCCTGCTTTTAGATAAAATGAAGGAGATGAATAAGAAGAAGGGCGTCACATTTCTTTTCTCAACCCACGATCCCATGGTCATGAAACGGGCGCGGCGTTTGGTAATTTTGCGGGATGGTCAAATTGTTGAAGACAGATCTAATTGAATATTGATGATTGAAAAATTGCGGATCGGAAGTTGGCTAATTTTATTATTCCAAACTGCTTTTATTGCCGGCCCTCTCACATCGCAGGAACTATCTTTAGCCTTCGGCGGTTACGTGAAAAATCTTACCATTCGCTCAAACTCCATTCTCACAAATAATGCTTTTTTACT
>JADFPY010000301.1 GCA_022562085.1 candidate division KSB1 bacterium
TGCCTGAGGTAGCTTGGCAGGAAGAAATAACACCTTTATCGTGGCTTGAGCAAAATCAAGATCAAGATGTAACACGATTATCAGACATTGAATTCGATGCCACACCCACCGTAAACCAAGAAAAGCCAAGGCTTTCAGTATATTGGCGAGACGATCCTTCTACACAGGCGGAACTACTTAGCACCAAGGATGACCAAGTGCAAGCATTAATACATCAGATTAGGAAATCGCTCTTTATTTCGAATCACGAAAGCTTGGCAAATAAACTTATCACTTTGTTTAATGTTGCAAAAGAAGAAAAACCCAGGAGCCTTGGTATCTCAATCGGCTCACTCAGTAATTTTTATGATTTCCTTAAATTGAATACAAAAATAAAGAATCCAATTCTATCATTAACACCTGATTATAATATTTATGCTTCATGGAGAGGGGAGAATCGAACATTCAGCGCACATTTTTTGCCAAATGAAAGTGTTCGTTTTGTCCTTTTCAAACCAAACGATAGACATCCGAAACACAAAATTAGATTAACCGGAATAGCAACGAGTGACACTCTAATGAAAATAGTTTCACCAGAAATATTAAAAGATTGGGTACTTGGTGAAAGGTGATAAGATACCTGATAGTAATCATATAGCTAGATTCTGTAGACCAATGCAAGCTCCGGAAGGAGAAATTCAGGCCACTGCTTTCATGTTAAGAACAGATGAAGAAAGCTTATCAGTAAATTGGCTGGAATTTCTCAAATGTTCGGACAGAGCTAGTGAAGTGAGAAAGATCCAAAAAATCTACTCCGCGACATTTAATAGAGTCGGTGCCAGTGCAAGAACTGCTATCTTAAATGTCGGCGAAGTTCGCCATAAGGTCCGTACAGAAAGTCCCGACCGTAGGAATCTTGAAGTGCTTCATGACCCCATTCCGCATAGTGATCAATCCCACGGCGCAATATATAATTTAAAACATGATGACGAGTTAATCGCTGAACTCATTCTTGAAGCTGTCCTTGAGGACTACCCCGCCCGTGAACAATAATTTTTATATTCTTAAAGAATGTTTTTGTTGAATAAGTTTTGACTATTTATTTAATATATTTTAACAATCCAGGATATCTGATTTTAGTTTTCTTAAGAATGACAATCTCCGTTGCACGCCAGGATGTGAGATTCACCCCCTCAGATTTCCCTATCCCTCGTCGGTCAACCGCAAAACCTCATCAGCAGCTATTTCGGCCCCATTCAACTCAATTTGTTTCCAATTAGCAGGTTGTTGGAGAAGAGCCCCGAAATGTTCCTGCCAACTTCCGGCAAAAAAATCCTCACGTGATAACTCCTTGGCGACTGCGTACTCTTTTAAACCTTGAACCAGAACTTCATATTCAACAAAATCGTTCCTGGAAGTATAAAGCAGCGGCGTTTGGTTGGCGATTATTTCCGCCACCAGGCCGTATCCCGGCTTCGAAATTGCCGCGTCGCAGGCGTTCAACAAATTAGGGAAACGGATGAAGTTGGCCGGGATGTTAATGCAATTTTTATAAGTTTTGGAGAGTCCCAGGGTAATAAATTTAAATCCTTGCAATGATGCAATTTTTTCGAGCTCAACTTCTTTTAGATCGTTGGCCCGAAACGCTAACAAAATCAGTTTATCGCGTTTGCGAGGTGCAATTTCCAGAAGCTGCAGGACGCGTTCTTTGGGCAGTTCTGCTTTTCGAGCAATAAGGGGAATATCTGCTATCTTCGGGAATGCCGACAAGTCACCATAAAAAGGCAGCCTGAGCAGCAAATCTGCTTTGTTGTAAGATGATCTGATTTGCTGAATCAGAGAATTGAATTCCGGCATCACATCGATGTAATCCTGGTAGATCCAGTCCCAGGAAAAGTTGGCCAGCCCGATGCCTGGAATCCCGGCTGCTTTGGCGATGTCGAATGCCAGCGGTGGAATATCGGCAATGATTAGATTTGCACCCGCCTGTGCTGCAAAAGCGCTCTCCCGTTTAACTATCTCATCTTTTTGTTGATAAAGCTTAGCGACTTCGTCGAACGTTTTCTTCTTATCGATGTGAAAACTGGTCTCCTGCACGGCCCCGACGTCGAGCTTCACATTGTGAAATTGGTAATTAGAATCGAGATTTAATTCGAAAATCCATTTGGGCGCATCTGTGCGGATATGGAAAAACAGATCAGAATTCTTTCTCAACAGGGTTTTGATCAACTCGATTGAGCGGGTAGAGTGGCCGTAACCGTGACCGGTGATATAGTAGATGATAGTTGGCATAACGATTGATTACTAATTTAATAATAAAGACGGGGAATGTTTCAGAAAAAAAACAGTCCACCTGAAATGGGAGAATTTCAGGTGGACAATTTGATAAAACTAATAAATGTAGATATAGGTTGGAGCCTGACCGCTGCTATTGCCACTTCTCATTTTTTTTGACGTGAAGAGATTTTGTACAGTCTTGGCTTCCTGATGCGAATCAGCCTGCCAACTGTGCCAGCACTCCGGGTTTTGAAGGCGTGCTCTGGCGATAGCTGTACTATCGGTAACACCTATGGTCCAGGATGCAAAAGACCCACTTGCAATCGTTTTTTCAATTTCCCGTTTGATTTCAATTCCCGACATAACTCATTCCTTTATTTTTTTAAAATAAACTATTTCGATACAGTGAACATCTGTCATGAAAATAATCGGCAGAAGTGAAGCAAAGTTTTAGCAAAAAATATAAAAAAGTTCAAATGATTGATAATAATGGCGGATTTTAGAATGACCAACACGAACTCTCAGATTTGAGCAAAAAAAATCCCTCGCAAGAGCAAGGGATTTCAAGTTCAAGATCGCTTCGCTCCTCTGCCTCTGAGGGTGGAAGCGAAGAAGTCGCGACGCAGACCATCGCGACGAGGTTTAA
Organism: candidate division KSB1 bacterium; assembly: GCA_022562085.1. Lineage (NCBI taxonomy): Bacteria > Pseudomonadati > Candidatus Zhuqueibacterota bacterium. The sequence continues at coordinate 2,903 of JADFPY010000301.1, forward strand.
ATGAAGATCGCTTTACCGCATACTCGTCTGCTCGACGGTTCCGACAAGATAGGTTTCCAGGAACATGGCTACGGTATTATAGTAAAAATCGCGATTGGTCTTCTTGCGGAAACCGTGGCCCTCATCTTTCGCGAGCAAGTACCAGACCCCGCCGCCATTTTTGCGGATAACTTCCACCATCTGCTCACTTTCGCTGGCGGGCACCCGCGGGTCGTTCAACCCCTGGGCAATAAACATGGGTTTGGTTATTTTCGTCGCATTATTATTTGGCGAAATCTTGTTGAGAAATTCACTCATCTTTGGATCGCGTTCGTCGCCGTATTCGACTCGACGCAAATCACGACGGTATTCTTTGGTGTTCTTCAAAAAGGTTACAAAATTGCTGATTCCAACTATGTCAATACCGCAGCTCAGCCGGTCATTATAATGGGTCATTGAAGCCAGAACCATGTAGCCGCCATATGAGCCACCGATAACCGCAACGCGATCTTTATCAAACTCCGGCTGCCCAGCCACCCAATCGAGTAAAGCGCCAATATCTTTAACCGAATCTTCGCGTTTGTAACCGTTGTCCAGTTTCAGGTAACTTTTGCCGTATCCCGCCGACCCCCTGACATTCGGCGCCAGCACCGCGATGCCGAGCTCATTCACATAATATTGCGTTGCCGAGCTGAAGAATGGCCGGTACTGACCTTCCGGGCCGCCGTGAATTGAAATAAGCACAGGAACCGGACCCGTCACATTTTTGGGTTTAAAATAAAAAGCTGGAATCATCCGCGCCTTGCCGTCCACTTTGTCAAAGGTTTCATAATGAATAAGCTCTGGCGTCACGAAATTGTCCGTCATCAAACCGCCCACTTCGCTGTAAGTCCAGCGCACCAACTCGTTCTGTTCAATATTTAAAGCGTAAATATCACCGGGCGTTTGCGGAGTGTTTAAAACCATGCCCAACCGCTTGCTGTCCGGGCTAAAATTGAGTCCGTAAATTTGCCCAACTGGAATTTCAGGCAATTTAGCAGGATTATCAGTTTGCAGATTCCACATGTGCAGTTTGCTGATGCCATCTTCGTTTGATACAAAAACCAAAAATTTGGCGTCATCAGACAAACTAAATTCATTGACATCCCAGGGTATGTCCGCCGTTAGAACAGACATTTTCTTTGTTTTCAGATCGTAATACTGAAGCCGTTGAAATTCGCTGTTTTCATCTGAAGTCAGGTAAACTCCTTTGCCGTCTTTCGAAAATTCAACGCTGTCATAAGAAATTTTCTTTTTTGAAGGATTAATTTGAATAAGTTCTTTCGTTTTCAGATCCAAAACGTATGGATAGGACTCATTAATGGAAATGTAATTAAAAACCAGCAGTTTGGAGTCATCCGGCGACCAATCGACGGCGACCCAGGTGCCGGTTTTTTCTAATATAGGCTGGGCTCTATCCGCTTGGTCGGCATCCGCAACATAAATATCCCAATCCCGGCCATTGCGTTTGGTGGTGTAGAAAGAAAAACGGTCGCCGTTGTTGGACCACAATCCAAAGCCGTTTCTGGATTTGCCGTCAGTTAGCATTTTGTAGTTGCCATTTTGCAAGTTAAAATAAAAGAGCTGATAGAATTCCGAGCCACCCACATCTTTGCTAAAGAGAAAGCCCGGCTTTTTCGGGTTGGCATTGGCACTGCTGACCGGCTCCTCAAAAAAAGTGATTTGCTCACGCGCACCCCCCGGAATCTTCACCCAATGAAACTGATTAGTTTCACCAAACCTGGTTGAGATCAGCATCCCCTGGCCTGAAGGATGCCAGTCCTGCAAGAAAGCGGATCGCACGTTTTGATACTGTCCCATGCGGCTTTTAATTCGCTCAGGGATGTCCGGGATATCTTCTATGACGAGGTTGCCTTTCTCGACCCGGTTGACCTGACCATAAATAAAGCCAAATGATAAAACCAAAAAACATAAGACTAAAATCGAGACTTGACTTCTCATTTTACTCTCCTTAATTTAATTGAATTTAATTTTTTTTGGAAAATTCCTGAATGGACTTTAATATAAACCGGCTTTTTGTAAAATCAAAAGATTTATTCTGAGTATATTAAATTTTCTTAAAAAAATAAAAAGGCAAGGATAAAAAACCGGGCATTACTTTACTATTCGCAAACTCGTCGGTTTTGTTTCAGGCAAAGTGAAGATCGGTGCTGAACCAACGTTATTCAAACAAATAAACGTTTTCCCTTGATTTAGGCAGAAAAAATTGATACAGTATTTTATTCACGCCAATTATTTTTACCGTCATTCTAAACAATCGAGATCTTAGTGAACTTCAAAAGTTTAGTAAAATCGAAATTTGATGAGCGACCAATTTAGCATATCTCTTACTGTAAACGGAAAAGAGCATCAACGCTCTGTAGAGCCGCGTTTGCTGCTCAGCGACTTCCTGCGCCATGAGCTCCGACTCACCGGCACCCACGTTGGCTGTGAACATGGCGTTTGCGGCGCCTGCACCATTTTGCTGAACGACCAGGCAGTGCGTTCCTGTCTCATGTTTGCGGTCCAAGTCGATGGCGAGGAAATTATTACTGTCGAGGGATTGGCTCTTGAGGGCGATGAGTTACATCCATTGCAAAAGGCCTTTCACGAAGCTCACGGATTGCAATGCGGATTTTGCACACCCGGCTTTTTGATGACTCTGGTTCCTTATTTAAAAGAAAACCCAAATCCAACTGAGGAAGAAATCCGGGAAGCGCTGTCAGGGAATCTGTGCCGGTGCACGGGGTATCAGAATATCGTGGAGGCTGTTAAATTAGCTGCAAAGAAATAATTTTACCGC